>CAZPXC010000006.1:0-30616 GCA_964590935.1 uncultured Methanosarcinales archaeon | reverse complement strand
AAGCAGGACAAGGCTGCCGGCAACGGCAATGCAAAGGGCAGGGCTCTTGGCAAGGGCAGATAGGATCTTATTTATTTTTTTCTTAATATGTTTGTCCTGAAATGTGGCTTTTTGTCGATAAGGCCCTTTTGCTCAAGCTTCCTTGCAACCTTGCTCATCTTTGATTTTGAAAACCCGAGGCTCTTTGCTATCTGGTCCTGCTTTAAGGCGCCCTTCTTGACCTGCTCAAGCACCTTTGCCTCCTCTGTCGACAGCATATCGTCTATCCTTCTCTCCGACCTTCGCCTGAAGAATATGAAGAGCAGTATGGCTGTCAGCACCATTGCGAGCAGCGCGTAGATTATGATTGCACCGTTGCCCTGCTCTCCTTCATAGAATACAGATATGTCTGCCTCGCCTTCAAGGCTCCATGCCAGGGTTATCTGCTGCCCGTCGGTGCTTATGCTGTCCGGCCTTGGGACAGCGCTCGGCTCCTTGTCAGACAGGACGAAGTGTCTCGGCAGGGTGATGCTCACGTTCATTCTTTCAGCCTGCTCAGGATAAAATGATGTCCTGAATATCCTCTCCCCATGGCTCCTGTCTATGAAATCATCATATACAAGGGTGAAATTGATCTGGCCTGCGCCGGGAAACTCGATCTCATAAAGACTTCCGTTCTGCCTTATCTCATAGCTGCCGTCATGCACTATGCTGATCGGCCTGTATCTTGTCGTGAACAGTGCAGCATCATAGCTGCCGTCTATATAGAGCGATACGTCCTCCCTGACAATATCATTGGATGATATGCCTATATCTACGTCCATGTGTGATGCAATGGCAGCAGGCATCAGTATCAACAAGAATAGGAACAGCAGCCATCTCATAAGGATGAAAAGTGGAGCCTTTTTTAAAAAGTTATCTGAATTCGGCGCTGCATAGGCCCAATCCGAAATATTTTTAAATAACAGAGTCTCTGTGATTTTATATATAAGGGGGTGGTGATAAAATGATTAGTTTGCAAAGCTATGACATGTTTATGGGACAAGGCAATGCAGCACTTGCTGGAGGGATCATGGCTGTTATTGCAGCGTTTTTTGTGCTATTTCTGATCATCGCGCTTGCATTATATGTTTATCTTGCATTTGCGTGGATGACCATAGCCAGGAAACTGAAATATAAGAAGCCGTGGATCGCATGGATTCCCATAGTGAACTTCTTTTTGCTGCCGATACTGGCAAAGAAGGAATGGCCATGGGGGTTCTTGCTGTTCATACCGATCGTAAACATCGTGTTTATGATAATCTGGACATGGAACGTCTATGAGCAGAGAAAGTACCCTGGCTGGCTCAGCCTTATCTGGCTTGGCGGTTTCATACCGGCCGTCGGGTGGCTGGCCAGTATCGCTTCGCTTGTCATAACAGGGATTGTGGCATGGGCTGACCGCTGATCTTTTTCTTTTTTATTTTTTCATGTAAATTCGATCTTCCCGTCAAGATAGACTCCCTTCTTGAGCTCAACAGGCCGCCAGTCGTCAAGGACAAGCTCTGCATCCAGCCATTCGGCAAGCTCCTGGGGGTTGCCTATTGTTGCAGAAAGCGCTATAAGCTGGATCTTCCTGAGCATCCTTCGAAGTATCGTTATCAGGATCTCAAGCGTGGGCCCCCTGCCAGGGTCGTTCATGAGGTGTATCTCGTCTATTATCACTGTCT
This sequence comes from uncultured Methanosarcinales archaeon, assembly GCA_964590935.1. GTDB lineage: Archaea > Nanobdellota > Nanobdellia > Woesearchaeales > DSVV01 > CAYXZQ01. The sequence continues at coordinate 28,928 of CAZPXC010000006.1, read as the reverse complement.
TTATATCACGCATCCAGGGCACATGGTGCCTTATGAGGGAATCAAGCTTCTCGCTGGTGGTGATTATAAGGTCATAGCCGGAAAGGTTGTTTTCCTTTGAGTCGATATCCCCTATGGAGAGCGCGACCTTGATCCCCGGATACTTCCCTGTAAATTCTTTGTGCTTCTCTGCTGCAAGGGCCTTTAGGGGCACGATATAGACCGCTTTCCCGACATTGTTGAATATGGAGCTCAGGGCTGCGATCTCTGCTATCAGGGTCTTGCCTGAAGCAGTGGGTGTGCAGGCAAGGATGCTCTTGCCCTCAAGCAGCCCTTTTTCTATTGCCAGAGACTGTGCAGGCCTCAGTTCGTCTATCCTCTTGCTGAGAGATGCGTACAGCTCAGGGTGCAGACGGTCCTTTATGTCGGATAATCTCATCATGCCATGGAAAAGGGCGAGAGTATATATAATTTTGGCTTGGTTTTTGCCGGCCCTTTTCTATCCAGGAGCATTCCTCCTGAAGAACAGGAACGCGAACGTTGCCAGGAGGCATGCTGCAAACACGAGGAACAGTGGTTCCACAGAATACCTTGAGCTTTTCAGCACAGTCAGGTCAAGGGTCTCAGAGCCGAAATAATTGCATGGCTCATCATCGCTGCAGAGCGACTGTGCCTCTATATCGAGGAGGTACTGCCCTGCCTTTATGTCCTGCAGCTTTGCATAGTATCCTGTGTGCTCGCCGAGGTATGCAAGCGCTACCTTTTCCCTGGTCTTGCCGCCCGGAGTCTTCAGGTATGCGGTGACAAGCGCAGGCGGCCCGCACAGGCCTGATACATTGTCATAGCCTGGCAGATACCTGTTGTTCTGTATCGACTTGACCCTTGTCTTTATGATCAGGGACTCGTTGTCGTAAAGCACCCTCTTGCTGACCTCTGGCTCGAGGCGAAGTCCCTCGATCTCGCCTGTGGCCTCATAGTATATCGAGCCGAATATCTTGCTCAGCCTGATCTCGTCAGACGGGCTGTACATGTACTTGCCGCACTCTGTGGAATCCTCTGAGCGGCTCACTATCTCCTTTAATATCTCTTCTGACTTGCTTCCGGGAAAGACGTCTTCTCCATAGCCTATGGCATATACGCATATGCCCTGGCTTATGAGGTCGTCTGCAGCCTTGTAGATGCTGTACGGCGAATTCTTGTCCCAGGGTTCGCCGTCGCTCAGGAATATGATCACCCTGCCTGAGCGGTTGTTGCCGTACATGCTGTAGCTCTCTGAAGCCTTGTGGAACGCGGGTATGAACTGTGTCGAGCCTCCTGCCTGCAGCTTGTCTATGCTGCTCTTCAGCAGGTCCTTGTCTTCTGTGAAGCTGTCGACTATGTTTGCATCATCTGAAAACTTTACGACCGAAACCCTGTCGCCCGGGTATATCATCCTGACCAGCCTGTCAGCTGCCTTCTTGACATTGTCGAGCTTGTCCCCTGCCATGCTCCCTGACCTGTCGATGAGGATCAGCAGGTCTATGTTGTTCTTGTATTCAAGGCTGAAGTTGCCTATGCTGATGTTCTTTGTCCTGTTGGTATAGGTGCTTCCCTTGAGATCCCTTGAGAGGTTGTCGAAGTAATCGTAGCTGTCGCCTTTCCTGAACGTAAAGTTGAACGAGCCGCCCGGCATTATGCTGCCGCTGTTGAATATGCCGCTATAGCCTGTTCTGCCGCTTGTCACTGTATGCGGCTTTTTCCCGATATTTTTCCACACGACCGTGGTCCCGTCAATTATGGATATGTTGCGGGGGACATAGGCATAGTCTGTTATGAACACTGAGACCGTGTTTTTTATGTTGCTGGAGAAGAGGTACTTGCTTATCTCAAGACAGTCGTCTGTGCTGCATTTGTCAAATGAATCTGAGCCCGTGATGTCCATCGTTCCGATGTACATCGAGTTTTCGATGCTGCAGCCTGTTATGTTCTCAGGCTCGACCCTGGCCCTTATCCAGGCGTCATAGCTTCCCGCTGGCAGGTTCATGACGTTCAGCATGTAATCCTTGTCAGGATAATCATATTCAAAGCCGTACTCCTTTACAGTCTTGTTTCCTTTCCTTAATTCAAGGCTGACATCTGCCTCAGGGCTGCAGTATCTCTTTGCCCCGATCTGGAACTCTCCCGGCAGGGGCTGGGAGTTTACCTTCGAAAAAAGCCTGGCGCTGATGCTCAGCTCCTCCTGGCTTGCGAGGTTGAGGCTGTTGATGTCAGGCTCGATGTCGATGCCCTGCTTGGCTGTCTTGGACTCTTCATACATCCTGCCGAGCACACCTGTCAGGCTGGACATCTCCCTGACCGAGTATGAGTATGTGCCGCAGCCGGTTATGCTCTTTGATATGCGCGCCATCTCTTTAAGGATGGTCTCAGCCTCGCTTCCTGGGGTGATCTCAGAGCCGAAGCCTATGGTGTTGATGCAGATGTCGTCCTCGGCCATCTCCCTGACCTTCTTGTATATCGATTCCGGCTTATCGTCATCGCCCGGCGCGCCGTCGCTCACGAATATCACCTGCCACTGGTTCTGCTTGTCCCCGTTGTCGAGGAAATTCCTGTGGGCTGTTGTCAGGGCAGGGACGTATTTTGTGGAATACCCGACATCGATATCCTTTATGCTCTCTATGACCTCCTGCTTGTCGCTCGTGAACTGCTGGACAAGGTCTGAGGAGTCGTCAAACTTGATCACAGACACCCTGTTGTACGGCTCTATCTGCGAGACAAGGTTGATTATGGCAGCCTTTGCCTGCTGCATCTTCTCGCCTTCCATCGACTTGGAATGGTCGAGGAGCAGCAGGAGGTCGACGCCCTTTTCCTTGTTCGAGTAAGGGTCTGTCTTCATGTATTTCTGCAGGTCATCACAGCTGGATATGATGCAGTCGCTGCCCTTCTCCTTTTCTGATTCCAGGTATGATTCAGGGATAAAGCAGCTGTGCGATACACCATAGCATCTTTCACTTGATGAGACCCCGAAACACTGGCACAGCTGCCCGTCCCTGAACCTTTCCTTTGGCAGGAAAAAGAAAACCATGAACGCGATCATGACTATGATCAGCGCCAGCCTGACGGCCCGTCTGTGGAAGTTTGTGGACTGCCTCCCTGTAAACCTCTTGTTTATTATGATTATGATGATAAGAGGGAGGAGCATCAGCGGGAGAAGGATGATCATGGTGTTCGATGCCTTGTGGATCTCCTGGCTCTCTATGTCCATAGGCTCGCCGATCGTCAGTATGGATATCTGCTGCTCGCATTCTTTCTCGAGCGCATTGTCTGTATCATACTCGATGTCTATATCGCCCTTGGCATCAGGGAGCTGCCACAGGACAAGCGGGTCATCAGAGACGACCCTGTAGTTGCTGTTCTTGAAGTATATCTTGTTGAGCCTGTATGCCATGCACTTGGGCACGTCAAGGTATATCTTGAGGTTGCTCACCTCCTTTTTCGGGCTGAGCCTGATTATGCCGTGCGTCGTATCACCTTCCCTTGATGAGCCGACGCTGATGTCAAAGAGGTCCCTTGTCCTGTTCTGGGAAAGGATGACTTTCTCCAGGTCATTCTTGGATATGGCATCATAGCTTATCTCTGTCTTTATGCTGCTGAGCTGCTCCTGGTCGATCTCATGGTCGATGTGATAGCTCAGCGACACGACCCCGTCAGGATCTATCTTATCAACACTGAACTCGATCTGCACAGGGGATATGCCGGTTATCTGGTAACTGTCACTGCTAGACAGCTCGTCCACTGAGCTGATGATGTCAGCGGGGAAGCTCTGGCTTATATGGACATCTCTCAGCGGAACCGGCTTCGTGTTCTCGAGCAGCAGGTATACGGTCGTCCCGCCATCCTGCAGGCTCATCCTCTTTATGACATTCAGCTTCTGCTTCTCGATTATATCGTCGAGCATGAACTCGATATGCTCTTTGTCCAGCGGCGTTATCCTCTTACCTGCAGACTTCCTTCCCTGGGTGAGGATTGTCCAGATGCCGACCTTTACATAAAACTCTGCCGATGTTTTTTTGGTCTCCCTCTTCCCTGTTGATTTCTTGCACTCTATATCTAGGATGTTCCTGCCCGGCCTTGCGCTCAGCATAAAGCTGTTGTTGAAGATAAGCACTGAATTGCCGTTGTTCAGGCTGTAGCTGCACACGGCCATGACATTAGTCGACAGGTTTACAGGGACTTCTAAGGAGTTATATACCAGCTTCCTCGGCTCCTCCAGCGTGATCTCAAGGTCCCTGTCAGTATAATCCAGGTATATGTTGCTGAATATGTCCCTTAGTGCATACATGTCGCGGGACGAATGGTAATAATTTCCGCATCCCGCGCGCTCCCTTGAGATGCTGGCTATGTTTTTCAATATGCTCTCGGCCCTGCTGCCGTTGTAAACATCATTGCCATAGCCTATAGTATATATGCAGATTCCGCTGCCCGTGATCTCATAGATAAGGTCATAGATAGAATTTATGTCCTCATCCCCTGAAGGCTCGCCGTCGCTTAAGAATATTATCTTCCTTGTGCTGCTGCGCGAGTTTTCCTTGGAATTTGAATATGCCCTCTTGAGCGCCGGGATGTAGTATGTCTCGTCAGAGGCGCTTATATCTGAGACTGTATGTGACAAGGCTGTTTTGTCACCTGTAAAGCCCTGCAGAAGCTCTGCCTCCTTGTCAAACCCTATTATTGCCATGGAATCCTGGGCTGACATCGATGATATGAGGTCCTTTGCAGCGCTCTTTGCCTGCTGCATCTTCTCCCCTTCCATCGACTTTGACCTGTCCAGGAGCAGTGTCAGCTCTATGCCGCTCTTCGGCTTGCTTGCCTCCTCGACCACGTTCCTCAGCTCGTCCTTGCTGAAGGCATGGCACCCGCTTGGGATGCCGAAGCACCTGCTCGCTGTGCCAATTCCGATGCAGTTGCACACCTTTATCGTTGTGCTGTCCTCAAAGCGCGACCCTTTCGGATAGAGCAGCGCCAGCACCAGTATCGCGGATATTATCGCGATAATAAGCCTCTTGTTCATCTTTTCCTCTTTTTTATGAACCCTTTCATGAACAGCTCAACCTGCTTCGAGCGCACAAGCCCTTTATCCTCGCAGATCTCTGAGAACTGCTTGTAGGTCGTGCTGTCTATGAGAAAATTATAGCGTTTCTTCTTTGACTTCGCTGCCATGTTCAATCGTGTGTATAATTATATATAAATATATAATTATGTGTATTATAATATTTAAATATTTTGGTTTTTTAAAACATTGAAAAGATAAAAGGCACATAAACAGGTTGAAAGATGGTGTTACTTTGTAAATAATTTAATAACAGAATCTAGAATTGCAGGGCCGATATGATATTCCCAGAAATATAATGGAACACATACGGCTACCAACAGTGCAGATAAATCAACAATTGGAGACAATTTTTGGTAAAAAGGATCATCATGACTGATTATGCAGTTTTTGGAATAATCACGGGTTCCAAACTGCATGCTTATCATATCCTTGGTTGTCTTATTAAATGGACTTTTGCTAACTAAATCTTCAAGATACATCAGACCATCTTCCCGGTCATCATGGAAATGGTTACCTCTATATTCCCATCTTCCAGTCTCAATTTCACAAGAGATAACACCATCACTATAGAACCTTACATGTGTTTCAAGCTCAATGCCCTCATCAGAATAGGTTCTTATCAGACCGGCGTTCTGTTTTGGGAAGATCATCTGGAAGAGTGTCCTTTTGAACCTTTCACTCTGTAAATATTGAAAAAATTGTTTTTGTGCCTTTCCGATATTGTTGTTTGGAAACCAGCCGTATGCGACATGCGGCCTTGTGAATCCTGTTGGATATTTTGAGATTGCGTAAAAGAGGTCTAACAAGCCTTCTTCAGTGTTAATATCTTCTGACATAAGCATTTTTTGCCTGGGGAAGAATAAATAATTTTCTGTTTCTGCGATTGGTTTGAAGCAGACACATAAGAAAATCAATAGAACTTCGAAACCTTATCCTAATTATACTTCCCATAGCCGAGCATGGTCCTTGTCCATAGCCTTACTTCGGGCTCGCTCATGCCGGGGTTGACTGCATGCTTCTGCTCATGCACATCGACCTCCTGGAAATCTTTGCCGTAGAGGTCGTCCCTTATCTGAATGAGCCTGGAGCCGGTGTAGCATCTCCCGAGCACGCCATAGCCAAGCATATGCTGGGGGACGCGCTGGACAGGGAGAGATTGCATAAATACTGTAAAGTCTTTAATGCCCGGAACCTTATATCCTTCAGGGATATCAGGGATATAATCCGTCTTCTGGCCTGGTAATGCATACCTGACTGCTTCATCTATGCTGCTGTATCCTGTGTCAGAATCTTCGGATGGGATCATTTACCACCTGGCGTATCTTGCCTTTTTTCCCAGCTCTTCCTCTATCCTGAGCAGCTGGTTGTATTTTGCAGTGCGTTCACCTCGGCACGGCGCGCCGAGCTTTATCTGGCCGCAGCCTATGCCCACTGCAAGGTCTGCTATGAACGGGTCTTCTGTGTCCCCGCTCCTGTGGCTCACCATGGTGTTCCATCTGTTGTCCAGGGCCAGCCTGGCAGAGGCCATAGCCTCGCTCAAGGTTCCGACCTGGTTGACCTTCATGAGCAGGGCGTTGCACAGCTTTTTTTGCAGCGCGATCTTTATCCTCTCGACATTCGTGACAAGGAGATCATCACCGACGACCTGTATCTTTGCTTTTCTCATGAACCTGTGGAACATCTCAAAATCATTCTGTTCAAAGGGATCTTCAAGGGAGGCGATGCCGAACCTCTCGATGAGCCTCTCGTAATACTCCATCAGCTGCTCGCCTGTGTACTGCCTGTGCAGGAGGTAGATGCCTGACCTGTTGTAGAACTCTGATGCAGCAGGGTCCATGGCCAGCCTTATCACTTTTGTATGGCCGGCATCATCCACTGCCTTCTGTATAAGCCTGAGCGCGTCCTCTGCCTTTGAGATCGGGGGAGCGAAGCCGCCCTCATCACCGACATTGGCTGCGTTTTTCCCGTATTTCTTGACAATATTGCTCTTGAGCACATGGTATGTCTCAGACACTGACTGCACAGCCTCGCCGAATGACCTTGCCCTGACCGGGGCTATCATGAACTCCTGCATGGCAAGCTCATTGCCTGCGTGCCTGCCACCGTTTATTACGTTGCAGAAAGGGACAGGCAGCCTGAGCTTCTTGGACTTAAAGAGCTGTGATATATAGGCGTAAAGGGGCTTTTTCTGGGCGACAGATGCTGTCCTGGCAGCAGCCAGGCTGACAGACAGTATGGCGTTTGCGCCGAGCCGGGACTTGTTGATGGTGCCGTCAAGCTCTATCATCGCATTGTCGATGTCCCTCTGCCGGCACACGTCTTTGCCTTTCAGCTTTTTCGCGATAAGCCCGATATTCTCGATAGCCTTGCTCACGCCTTTGCCCTGGAACCTCTTGTCATTGTCCCTCAGCTCGACTGCCTCGTATGTTCCGACAGAGGCGCCGCTCGGCACTATTGCCCTGGCAGAGAATCTTCCGGCGTGCAATTCCGCCTCTATCGTAGGATTGCCCCTGGAATCCAGGACCTGTCTTGCGATGATCCTGCTTATCCTGAACTTACTCAAAAAACCACCCCGCAAAAGTCTATTGGATGCTGTTTTAAATAATTTTCTATTTTGGGTGCAATGTTTATTAATACCTGGCTGTTACCATGCCGGGATATGAGACTTTTGCTGATGATTTCAAAGGACAACCCCTCTCTTGCAGAAGCCGAGGCAGGGGCATTGCTTGGAAATATTGAAGAATATGATGGCCTGCTCCTGGCTGATGCAGGCAAGGTAGATATCAGATTGATTGACAGGCTGGCCTATACAAACTATGCTATAGAGGTGCTGTTCTCGTGCAGCCACAGCAGTCTTGAAAAAAGGATAAATGGGTTTGGCTGGGGCAGAGTATACAGGAAAAGCTACTCTGTGAGGAAGATATCAGCAGGCAAAACCCTTGACATGAGCGAGAGGCAGCTTGCATCCCTTATCTGGCCTAAGCTTAAAGAGCCGAAGGTCGACCTTAAAGATGCCTGGACAAGGATAGTCTTTGTTTCAGCCAGTGAAAGGGTGTTTGCAGGCATACTTGTATGGGAGAACACAAAGGCGTATCTTAAAAGAAAGCCCCACCTAAGGCCCGGGCTCCATCCCACATCACTGGACCCGAAACTGGCCAGGGCGTGCGTCAACCTTCTTGGCATAAGGAAAGGGACAGTCGCTGACCCTTTCTGCGGCACAGGCGGTATCCTTGTCGAGGCAGGGCTCATGGCTTTTAGAGCAGTGGGTTTTGACATCTCGGATGACATGATAGGCAGGGCAGAGAAAAACATGCAGCACTTCAGGATAAGGGATCACCTGCTCAAAAAAAAAGACGCGCTTGACCTTGACAAAAGATACAGGCACATTGTCACAGACCTGCCCTATGGCCTGAATACAAAAAACATCAGCATCAATGAGCTGTATACATCGTTCTTAAGAAGGCTGAAGGAAAACAGCGTAAGCAGGGCAGTACTTATATTCCCCGGCTTTGCAGACCATCACCGTATGATAAGGGATGCCGGGCTCCTGATAATGGAAGAGTTCAGCTATTATGTCCACAAAAGCCTGACAAAGAACATCGTTGTGCTTAAAACTCCCTGATGAATCTTTCGGTAATCTCGTACGCCTTCTGCAGCTCCTCGATCGTTACGGATTTATGCTGCTCAAGGAGCCTGTTTCTCAGCGCCCTTATGCGCTTTATGCCCTCTTCCTGCGGGACCGCAACCCTTGTCTTGAGCTTTTCGACAAGCTCGTCAAGGCCGAGCGAGGGCTTCTCACCAAAGACCATTGCATACTTGGTCTTCAGTGCGCTGAGTATTATCATGTCATAGCTTAAAAGGATCTTTGAATGCTCGTATCTTACTGTCTCAAGCCACTCCTCTTTCTTCAGCGGGTGTATCTCTGCCTTAGGCTCTGCGGGCTTTTCGGCAGGAGCTGGTTTTTGAGGCTCCGGCCTTGGCGCCTCCTGCTTTTTTGCAGGCTCCTCTATATCAGGCATCTTCTTGTCAGGGTCCTTGTTTGCGTTGAAGATCGAGAATATCGGGTTTTCTTTTTTGGGCTCTGGCTGATCCTCCTCTTTTTCAGGCTCTTGTTCAACAGGGACAGCATCCTCGCCGAGCTCAGGCTCCTCATCTATGTCTATCTTTATCTCTTCCTCATCCTCTTGTTCAAGGGTGCTCTCCTGGGTTTCAGGCTCGGGCGGTGCCTGGGCTGCGCTCTTCTCTGCTGGCTGCTCTTCTTCCTGTTTTTCCTCAGCCGGCTCTTTTTGGGCCTGCTCTGACGGCATCTCATCAGCCTGGATGAAATAATAGTTGCTCTTGTCTATTATGAACTCGATAGTCATCGGCTTTTCAAACAGCTTGCCTGCCTGCCTGTACATCCTGGCAAGGGTGACGATCTGCTTGTCGCTGAGCTTCTGGCCTTCAGCCCTTACCTCTGAAAGCTCTGTCTTTGCAAGCCTGTCAGAATCCGTGTCCTGCATGAAAGCGACCTTCTGCTTTTCAACAGACATGGTCTTTATCTCAAGCTCGGGTGACACGACATAGCTGTCAAGCTTTGACTCCTCTTCAGCCATCCCGAAGCACGCCTTTATTGCGAAATCATCTTCCTCAGTGACGATGCGGCCTGATACATAAGGCATTATCATCTTCTGTATGATGACAGGCATGCTAGAGCTCTTTATATGCTGCTTGAGCCTGCTCTTGATGGCAGATGCAGTGAAAAGCGATGCAAAGCACGCGATGACCGAGCTGATAAGCTTATCCTTTCCCTTCACATAGATAAGGTTGATATGAGCCGTTGCGGGCGAGCGCTCCAGCGGGCTTGTCCTCACTACGACTATAGGCTCTGATTCAGAGCTTACGAGCTGCTGCAGGGGCACATCCTCCTTGATATTGAGGCTGTAGTATGCCTCTATGAGGGATTCTTTTGCCTCTCTTGACAACACTCCGCCGAGCACCAGCTTCTGTATCTCGTTCGCTACATCCTGGAGCCTCTGGTCATCGTCAGGGTCGACTATCGCGATAAGGTTCCTTATCTTGCTCCTGAGCTGGTTATCCTCGATAAACCTGTCAAACGCGCCCTTTGCCAGGACATAGCCCGGAGCCACGTTGAACTTTTTACTAAGTGTACCGAGGTATGCGGCCTTCCTGCCTACAGAATCCACATCGTCGAGGGATATCTCCCTCAGGTTTATGAGGTCTTCCATGCTGTGGAGATAAACCATATGCTATTTAAAGGTTTTGGATGGGGTAAGTTTGATAAAAAAAATGAGACAACATCCTTCCTCTATCATGAAAAAGTCCATCCACCCAGGGCTTTGATGTGGAGGTATAAAACATGGAAAATTCCTGTTATCTGAGGTATGACGCAACTCGCGAGCGCATTGATGCGCGAGCTGAGTGAGTAATATCTGCGAGGATTACCGAACGCCTTTGATGGTGTGAGGGCACTGTTTTTTTCTATCAATAATTCCACCACTGGCGCTCGATGGAGCTGACCATGTCCCTAAACGAAGTTTTGGGTTATGGTCAGCGGAATAGGGCTTGCCCAGAGCAAGACCGTCGAGCCTGCCAGTAGTGGTGGAATTATTATTGGATGAGCCAATGTTTACATTTCAGACGTAAATATAAAGAAAAAAACCATAATCCGAGCGGACAGATAACACGCATTAAATGCCGCTTCTTGAAAAAATCCATCCACCCAGGGCACGGACGGCAACGAACTTGTGTTCAGTTGCCTGCTCCACTGACCGTAACCCTAGCCTTCGCCAAAAAGGCTCAGACTAGGGACGCGGTCAGCTGCGCCCGGCCGTGGCTGGATTTTTTCTTCCAGTGCAGGATGCCAGCCCGAAGGGCTGCTCTAACAGAAATATTTTCATTGGCGCAATTCGGCAGGCACCCTCAGTGCCGTGTTTAAGCCGAATTGCAGCCAGTGAATGAAAAGATTTCTCTCGTACCATCAGGAAATTAATATTACAGCACCATGCTTAAGCCGAACCAGCAGCCGTGAATGAAAAAATTTCTATAGCACAATAAATAAGAAATCAAGAATAAGATACTTGAGGTATTTACATTGCGCACATAAAAAGCCTTAAATAATAAGGTTCCTTACTAACAGCAGCAAAATATACAATGAGGGGTTGATAAAATGTGTCTTGTCAAGAAACACGGCCTTGAGCTGAAAAGGCATTTTTTGAGCAACCACTGCGTTGCGACCATGAAGGAAGAGGGCCTTGTCGACATGTGCCTGTTCTCAGGCGAGGGCAAGCCCACGCTGCTCGGCGGCTATGTCCTGACCCAGAAGGAGGCGTATAACCTGGGAAGGGCCCTTTTAAACACCTCTGCCTTTATAGAGAAGGCGACAGAGGAGGACAAGAAGAGGGTGATAAACGACAGCATCGTCACAGTATACAGCCTTCTTAAGGGCATCAACGATGAGCAGGCTGAGAAGCTCAAGGAGCTCTTTGACATAAGGGTAATAAAAAAAGAGCCGCAGAAGACAGACAACGGCTATATAGGATGAGGCTTACCTTCATTACAGGCAACCTTGGCAAGCTTCTCGAGGCCAGGCAGATCCTCGGTTTTAAGATAGACAGTTTCAGCATCAGGCTGCCTGAGATCCAGGGGACGAGGAGAGAGATAATAAGGCACAAGGCAGAGTATGCAGCCAGGGCATTGGGAAGGACAGTCTTTGTCGAGGACACGTCGCTCTGCTTCAATGCGCTTGATGAGCTTCCCGGGCCGTATATCAAGGATTTTCTGGGGAAGCTGGGCAACAGGAAACTTGTAAAACTGCTGCACGGCTTTAAGGACAAGAAGGCCAAGGCCGTCTGCTCCATAGGCTACTGCAGCCCGGGGAAGAGCCCTGTCATCTTCGAAGGTGTCACATACGGTAAAATCGTCATGCCCAGGGGTAGGAGCAGTTTTGGCTGGGACCCTATATTCATGCCCAAAGGCTATACCAGGACCTATGCCCAGATGTCAAAAGAGGAGAAAAACAGGAACTCTTTCAGGAAAAAGGCGCTTGAAAAGTTAAGGAAATATCTCAAAAAGCATGGATATTAATATCTCAGTATACAAAATACCTTTAAATATAACTACTGGACAATAGAAATATTTATATACCATTAATTTCAGAAATAAGTAGTGTTGGGGGAGTAGTGATAGACATCTTGCTCTTGCTATGCTATTGCTTTACTCCATCTGCTTAAAAACTTATGCATCATGTATGCATGGGGGTGGTAAAAAATGAGGCTGACAAATCAACTGATACAAAGCACAATCACTGAGGTTATCGGAGAGGACGCGCTTCCGATAGTGGAATATCTGAAGAACAGGAAGAACATATCCGAGTTCATAGTAGCGGAGAAGACCAGGATAGAGATACACCAGGTAAGGAACATCCTCTACAGGATGCAGCGCCTTAACCTTGCTACATACAAGAGGAAAAAGGACTCGAAAAAGGGCTACTACATCAGCTACTGGACCTTCAACCCCAAGAGGGTAAAGGACCTTATAGGCGACATGAAAAAGGAGAAGCTTGACAAGCTCAGGGAGCGCCTGGAGAAGGAGGAAGCCAACAAGAACTGCTTCTTCATCTGCCAGAACGCATGCGTGAGGCTTGATTTTGACCACAGCACAGAGCTGGGCTTCCGGTGCCCGGAATGCGGCTCACTCCTTATGCAGCAGGACAATACAAGGACCATAGACTACCTCAAGGAGAGGATCAGGGAGATGGAGGCAGCTGCGTAGGAATTCTGTTTGGATAGAAATCTTTTTATATTACCTTTTTAATCCGGGATAAAATGGCGAGTAAAGAAGAGAAAGAGAGCTTTACAAAGTACGAGACTGCGCGCATAATAGGCGCGAGGTCACTGCAGCTTTCTATGGGCGCTCCGTTCATGGTCAAGCTTAGCAAGGCTGAGCTCGAGAAGCTGAAGTACAATCCCATAGAGATCGCGAGAATAGAGTTTGAAAAGGCATTGATTCCTATAACAGTCAGAAGGCCGAGGCCCTAACCGACATAGTTCAGCTGTTTTTTCTTCAACTGTTCCTGGGTTGCCATACCCTGCTTAAGGATGCGGTTTAGGTTCTCTTCAAATTTCTGGGCCTGCTCAAGAAGCGGCTTCGGGTCGATCTTAAGGTTGAGATACTTGTCCATGACCTCGATTATCTTGGCAGAGGCCTTGCTGTCAGGCAGCTCTGAGTGGGTCTCTGCAAAAAATGCTGTTATAGGTACAGTCGATTTCATCAGCAGTGCAGATGTCACCCCTATTATTATGCCCTCTTTGAGCATTTCGATCCCCAGGCCATTAAGCTTCTCATTTCTTGATTCGTCAGATGTCGTATAATATACCTTGGGATTCTCGGTCTCCATCGAGCCCACGCCCTCAAGCGATATTATCTCCTTTGCCTTGAGCTCTTCAGCCAGCTGGAGTATAAAGTCGCTTATCTCCCACTCCATGCCAGGGCCGCTGCTTATCGCGTGGATTATCACGATATTATGGGCCCCGTTGTAGTAGACATTGAGTGGCTTTATTATCTTGCCCTCGTGCACGGCTATTGTCGCCGGAAGCTTCTCGAACCAGTGCGTGCCCACGAGCTCGCACTTGCAGTGCTCGATAAGAAATTCCGCTGCTATGGACCCTACCAGGCCAAAGCCCGGGAAACCCTCTACGATTATCGGGTTTTTCGGCCTCTTTTTCAGTTTTATTTCCATTTTATGCTAATGGGCCAAATCTTTGTAGTATTTATATGTTGTGTTTTTGGGCACTGGAATAAGGGTCTCAGAGGTTCATGAGAAATTTATCTGATCACTGTTTCAGTAAAGATTCCATATCCAGCTCCAGGCTTTCAAAACGGCCTTTTAGACAGTTTATAGAGTCTTCCACACCCTTATTGTACAGGTCCTTTCCGACTGTCTGTAAAAAATGGTCCAATATTTTCTCTGCAGCTATCACGCCGATCTCTTCATCTCTTTCATTTTTAAAAAGATCAATTATCTCCCTGATGCTGTCCTTTCTCTTTTCTTCCGAGATAATGTCCCAGCTTCGTTTAACCTCTCCCATGCCATCTTTGATAAATCTCAAATTTATAAAATTGTTGTTTTTGGCAGGTGTTGAGATTTTAATCTGATAATAAGAGCTATCGGATCCTGTCAAGGTCCCTGTCAATGATGACAGGCTTTAGGTCCAGTATCTCATCCATGTAATGCATCCTCTCGCTCCTTTCAGGGACTGGGTTGAACAGGAATATCTTCCTGCCGTGGCCATAGGCAAAACCCATCTCCATCAGGGTGCTGCCGCCTATGTAATTGTCAATCCCTTTCTTACGGATGTTTAAGACAAGTATGGCATCAGAGCTCTTGATGAGCTCCCAGTATCTTTTTACCATGTCGATGGCCTGGGCATTCCTCAACAGGATGTCTCCCCCATCCTTTTCCTTGGATTTCATATATTCATCATAGGATATCTCTTTGTTCAGAATCTTGTTTGTAAAGTAAGGGATGTTTACCTTATGCCCCCTCTTTTCCAGCTCCCTCTTGACCTCTATTATCTTCGGCGTGAAATCAACGCTTGAGCAGATGGTTATTATCATATTTCAGGAGATCTTGGCTGTTTATATAAATATAATGGTTATGTTTGTTGGCAGGGTAACTGTATTTAGCATGGAGAAAACCAAAACATTTATATATAAAATATTTTTTAATATTAAAACATATTGTAGGTGATAAAGATGGAAGTAGCCTTAACCAAGATGTCCTCAAATGGACAGGTAGTGATACCTTCCGGGATCAGGAAAGATGCAGGTATAAAACCATCAACACAGTTTCTGGTGTTTAATGAGGACGGGAATATCCTGTTGAAACAGATAAGGAAAGAGTCCCTTAAGAGCGATATGCTGTTGATTGATAAGATCAAGAGAAGCGAGGATCAGATCAGGAAAGGGAAGTTCATCAAAGCAGATACCCGGATGAAGGATGAAGAGATCGATGACCTGCTGATGGGATAAGATGCAGATAGTATTCTCAGATGAGATCTCAGCAGTAAAGATGGTCAATGATGATATACATTCTGAGCTGTTATCCCCATGCGGCTATCGTCTCAAAGAGTTTCCAGGCAGGGATTCCAGGAACAGGGCTGTGAAGGATGTCTCTAACTGGCAGTTTTTTTAAGTAGCATTGGGATTTGAGGAAGTGCTGAAGGTTTTCCTATAAAGAATATTGAAATATATTCTCCGAAAAATTGAGAAAACGACACCTTTAAATATCAGTTTTGAATAATGAGAATAAAATGGAATTAATGGTTGTATTGGAACCTCAGGATGAAGGTGGATTTACAGCATATGTTCCATCTCTTCCAGGCTGTATTTCAGAAGGAGATACAAAAGAGGAAGCGATTAGTAATATAAAGGAAGCAATTGAGCTTTATTTAGAGCCGGATACCAATGACCTGATTGAATATTCCGGTGAACAGGTAAAGGTTGCTATATGATGAAGCTTCCTGTAATTTCTGGATTGGAAGCGATAAAACGACTAAAGAAGTTTGGCTTTATTGCTGTTCGGCAGAAGGGGTCGCATGTGCGTCTGGAAAAGTATGATGGAGAAAAGACAATAAAACTGACTGTACCTCTTCATCCTGCCCTGAAGAAAGGAACCTTGGCAAGAATTATCAAAGACGCAGGAATATCACTTGAGAGATTCAATAGACTTCGATAGGCACTGTTTTCTCAACTGGAACTAATATGAAAATCTTTAGCAGCCGAAGGCTTATTTCTTACTTATAGCCGATGGAAATATTTATTAATCTGGCAGGCACTGCGACATAAATACCCTCCTCTCTGGCTCTTGGTGATTCGCTTTTTTGGTGTCTATGCTTATTTTATAATCACTTTATGGTAGTAAATATTCAAAAAATTTATAAATAATGAGACATCACAAAGGTTTATGAGAACACAAACATGGGAATCACTGTCTGTATTTGATTATCCAGAATATGCGGATAATGTTAGACTTAGGGATTCTCCTTTGGAAATGCCTGTAGGAATAGATGAAGTCATCAGGCAGAACTGGGATAAACAGTTAGCACAAAAGCAAGAGCAACTGTTAAGAACCGGAATCAATACAAAAATAAGGGCCTATCATCTGGATACTTCTAAAAAGTCGTTAAATGCATTGTATGAAGAAGACAAGCCAGTGATGTGGCCAGGACCCGTGGTCTCCCTTAAAGATACCCAGACAAGTGATTCAGGGATAGATCTGATAGTAGGTCAGACATATTTTCCATTCATCGCAGGCTTAAAAGATGAAGAGGTTAGTGGGTTGTATGAAAGACAGGGAATTGTCAAACCAAGGCCTGCGTTGGCAATTTGTACTTATGCATTGACACAGGATGGGCAATTAACATTAACTGTTCGTGGAATCAGAACCAGTATTTATCCAGGAAGGCTCTATGGACAGGGAGGCAATCCTCTTTTTACAGATACTGATGTTTCTAAGCATCAGTCTGATGAACTGAGGAATGAGATCCTTGTTCAGCCAGATGAATATGATTTGAATGGGTTAGGATTCTCAGGGATTATTGTAGATAGGGAGCAATTTCCCGATAAACCCGATTTGGTCGGTTGGGTTCCAGTGAACCTTGAAGCAGGCCATATAAGGGAAAGGGTTTACAAAAGAAGCCCGGATAAAAGACCTAATGATGCAATAGGTGTTGTTTTTGCTCCTTCAACAGAAGGCGAATTGTTTGATTATCTCCTCCAGAGAACGCATCCTGTTCAATTCTGCCCGCCTGCGCATGGCGGTTTAATATTATATGGTCATCATAATTTTGGCAGTGACTGGTCCAATGAACTGCTGAAAAGGCTATAATCAGTCCAAGGCAGCTGATATCTGCTTTTCCTCCTGCTTTAATAATGAATCAAATGATTTATACGATCCCCAGGTCAACGAATCCTCGCTGAACAGGTAAAAATCATTGTCAGTGATGACTGCGCTGATGTAGGATATTGCTGATCTGTCAGACCAGATATCTTTATTGAGCAGATATACGCCGCTGTTGGCCTCATTGATGTTCCCGTGAAAAGAGCCGTCCTGGGGCTCTATGATATATGCTCTGTTCAGTTTTGACAGGTCACTGATAGATCCTATCCTGTCTTTTGTGAATGCGACCATGCAGTGCCCGGAAACATTTTCCAGCACAGGATCATATATGTTGCCGCATATTATGCTTGGAAAGATGTTGTCAGTTATATCGACTGTCGACACACCTTCAAGATACCATGTTTTCTGGAAATTCAGCCAGTAATCGGCTTCTTTATCTTCCGGGCCAGGATATTCCCAGCCTTCCAGGATTATATTTTTGTCTTCGCACTGGCTTAAGACATAGTTGTATTCTGCCTTAAAAAACAGTGAGTAGTCTTCACAGTCGCCTCCTTTGTTTTCCAGGAATTCTTGAAAAACCCTAAATTTTTGCCCGTAATGATTGAATATAATATCGGGCCCTGTTAAGTAACGAGGTGGAGGGAGAGCACAGGGGGGGTGCGTAGCGAAGCAAGTTGAGAACTGGCCCCTTATTTTTTAGTACAGAATTCCTTCACTTCCTTCAAATTAGTTCTTATTACTTCTGGAAGTGGTTTATCTCCAAATTTTAACTTATTATCATTTGGTATTTGAGTCTCAACTTTACTTGGAGAATATACACCTGGAGCAACCTCTCTTAAAGAAGACCAATGCTGTTTGAAGGTTAAACCGTCATGCTTCCATAAATTTGCAAGCTTCTTTACCCCATCCCTTAAAAAGAATTTTTCAATTTCTTTTTTCGCTTCTTTGGTCTTTTTATATTCAGCATCTTTCTTAAGACGCTCTTTTAATGCATAAAGTAGTTGTGAGTAAGAAAATAAATGGTACCGTAATGCTTTCTTCATTGGCCTTTTATCAATACTATCATCTAAAAGGGTTCGATTATACTCTCGATTATTCCTTGTTACTTCTTCTGAAGCATACTCCAATAGCTCTATGTATTGTTCAACAGTATAATTTCCCATGTTATTATGTGGGTGTTTCTTATTTATAAATATTTAGAGGCTAGTTCTCAATTGTATTTAACACGCATTCAACAAACCTTTAACCCAACCCATCTCACAACCCAGAACTCTTGCCGCTGATAACTTTAAGTATCTCTTCGTTCCCTTTCCAGATCATTGTTTCCTGAAGAACTTCAGAGATGTTTTCAACAGGGAATATCTTTATCTGTTTGAGTCTTTTTGGGTCGATGATTATATCCTGGACATTGGTCTTTGGAACGATGACCTCTTTGAGGCCGGCATCGATGGCAGCTTCAACCTTTGAAGAGACGCCTCCAATAGGTAAAACCCTGCCTCTTACAGATAAACTTCCTGTCATGGCTATGTCCTGTCTTACAGGAATGCCTTTTAATGCAGAGATGACCGATGTTGCGACAGCGATGCTTGCTGAGTCGCCCTCAACGCCCTCGTATGTCTGCAGGAACTGGACATAGATGTCGTATGTCTCCTTTATGTCCTCGCCGAAGTATTTTTTTATTATGGCAGAGACGTTCTTAATGGCCTCTTTTGCTATCTCGCCCAGCTTGCCTGTGGCGATTATCTCAGACTCCTTGCCTCCCGGGGTGACCTCTGACTCTATGGGCAGGATTATCCCGGAAAAGGTGCTCTCACCGCCAAGGACAGCTAGCCCGTTGACCCTGCCGACGATGTTCCCCTTTGTCTTTATAACCTCATACTCCTTCTTCCTCTCGATATACTTGTCAGCTATCTGCTGCTCAAGTGTCCTTGCTATCTTCTGGGCATCGGCGATATGATTTTTCTCGACAAGCTTGCTGCTTCTCTCTGCAGCGACATCGCCGGCTCCCCTGACAAGGCCGCCCAGCTCCCTTAACCTTAATGTAAGATGGCCCTTCCTGTTGGCCATCTTCCTGGCTATCTCGATCACCTCGAGAACTGCCTCGCGCGAGAATGCCGGGATCTTCTTGTCCTTTGCCACCTCCTGCGCGACAAACTGGGCTATCTTGTCCCTGTTATCTTCATTGTCCTCCATGGTGTCGTTCATGTAGATATCGTAGCCATAGCCCCTTATCCTTGAGCGCAGAGCAGGATGCATCCTCTTGAGTGTCTCGACATTGCCTGCTGCTATAAGTATGAAGTTGCACGGCGCAGGCTCAGTCCTGACCATCGCGCCTGCCGATCGCTCGCTCTGGCCTGTTATAGGGTATTTTCCCTCCTGCAGCGCAGTCAGTAGCTCCTGCTGGGTATGCGGCTGCAGGGTTGCGATCTCATCGATAAACAGGACGCCCATGTTGGCCTTGTGTATCATCCCTGCAACGACCCTCTCATGGCTCGGCGTTCCGAGACCGCCGCTCTGGAACGGGTCGTGCAGCACGTCGCCCAGTAAAGCGCCTGCGTGCGCCCCGGTCGCATCGAAGAACGGGGAGCTGTTCCTGTTGAAATTATCGACTATAACTTTCGGAACCCTTGACTTGTCCTTCATCCTGCCTCCGAGGTTCATGCTGAGTATTATCATTCCGAACAGCGCGACAGTCGAAAGTATGGATGCAGCGTATATTATAGGGCTGTCATAGGGGAAGACCTTGTTCGCGTACATGTAGTACTGGATAAACCCTATGATAAGAAGTATGATAAGAACGACAAATGTCTGGTTCCTGAAAAGCCCGCCCCCCTGTATCCTTGACCTTGCCACAAGCTCCCTTCCCTTGCCCCCGGGCAGAACCCTTATCAGGGGTGAGTTCTCATCATTGGGATTCGGGAACGCGACAATGTCCACAAGCTTCTCCTTTGGAAGAAGCTCTGCCAGCGCAAGGCCGAGCATAGACTTGCCAGTACCTGGCTCGCCTATCAAAAGGACGTGCCTGCGCTGCTTTGCCGCCTTCTTTATGACAGCCACAGCATTGTCCTGGCCGATGACCTGGTCAACTATCCTCTTGCTGACCTTTATGTCATCTGTTGTCTTAAAGTTCAGTCTGGGCATCCCCTGCGTAAATGAACGGTTATATTTAAGTATTGTTAAAATTAAATCAGCTTTTAGCACTGTGTTTCGGTTTTGATTTTTTCTTGAATGTGCAGGAGAAATCTTTTCATTCACTGGCTGCGATTCGGCTTAAACACGGCACTGAGGGTGCCTGCCGAACCAGCGCCAGTGAAATATAATTATCCCGCCTGATAAAAACCGGCGGGATAATTATGGTCTGAGAAAACTGACGTAGTCAGTTTTCGATTGACAGATTTCTGTTAGAGCAGCCCTTCGGGCTTTCTTCTTGCACTTGAGAGAAAAGATGTGCAACAGCAGAAAAAATCTAGCCACGGCTGGATTTTTTCTGGATGATGCAAAACTGAAGGCATTGTGCGAAGGCTACGAGTGACAGAAGCCTGCCCAGGAAAAAAAGACCCGGAAAACCGGAAAGCTTATATACTATAACATACTATAGCATACTATATGGCAACCACGATACAGATCAGTTCGGATCTTCAGCAGGAACTGTCTAAGAGAAAGATTTCCAGCAGGGATACCTATGAAGAGATCATCTGGGATATTTTAGAGGATACTATGGAGCTTAATGAACAGACAAAGAAGGATATTGAAGAAGCAAGAAAGGAGATCTCTGACGGAAAAGGGATCCCGCTTGAAGAGGTTAAAAGGAAGCTGAACCTATAATGTACGAGATCATTTTTGCACCTAAGGCATCGAAATTTCTAAAAAGATTACCTATAGAGACCCAGAGGAGGATCATCGGGGGCCTGGAGAGGGCAAGGATCAGGCCACATTCATATTTTATCCGGCTTGTAGGTATAAAAGGATATAAGATGAGGATAGGAGATTATAGGATAGTGGCTGACATCAACCAGGGAAGGCTTGAAATCCTGATCATAAAGATTGGACATAGAAGAAATATCTACAGATAGGTTTTAATAAAAGATTTATTGGGCAGCCGAATGGAACCTAACCTCTGAACGCCGCCTATTTATGATGGTTATGCCTCGGGTGCTCATGGCCCAGAAGTTTCCTGTGGTTGAGCTCCCTGATGTGGTGCATCTTGCGCCTGAGCAGCTTGGTAATATCTTTTGAGGCCTCCTCGAGCAGGACAGAGGCATGGTGCCCGCCGAGGAAATGAGGGAGTATGACATAATCAGCGCCGGCATCATAAAGCCCTAAAGCCTCGTCCACACGGTATGCTGTCACGAATATCGTGGTCTTGGGGTTTATCCGCTTTGCCTTCTTGATTATGAGCATGGACGTGGCCTCTTCCGGAATGGTGGATATTATGAACCTTATGCTGCTGAAATCAAGCTTCTCCAGGAGTTCGATGTTTCCTGCATCGCCGTATATGCACGGTATCTTCTGCCTGATGAGCTTCTTTATTATCTCCGGATTATAGTCGACGACCAGGAACTTGCTCTTCATCCTCATCAGCTTGTGGAATATGCTGTAGCCTGTCCTGTCGTATCCTATGAGCACGACCTCGTGCTTTTCCTTTTTCGGGACATACTCGAGCTTCTCCTCATGCGTGTTCAGGCGCTCGAAGATAGACAGGTCCCTGGAGAGCCATGTATATATCCTGTACTCATATTTCATGAAATAGCTGCTTATGGTTATCGTGATTATGGCCAGGAATATGGTTATGGTGAAAAGCTTTGACGATATCTGGCCCAGGAGCATGCCCTGTGTCACCAGTATAAGGGAGAACTCGCTGACCTGGGCGATGGATACTGACGTGAGGAAGGATGTCCTCTTCTTGTATCCGATAAGGCCGATTATAGGCATGAGGACAAGGGGCTTTAGTATAAGGATGAGCAGAGCAAAGACGATGAGAGGGAGCAGGACAGACCCAAGATGTGGAATCTGGAGTTGCATCCCGAGCGATACGAAAAAAAGCGTTGCAAAAAAATCACGCAATGACCTTACCCTGCCGATTATCTCCAGGTTATAGGGCAAGCTTCCCAAAGATATTCCTGCGACAAAGGCGCCTATGGCAATCGAGAACTTTATCCCGACAAACACAAGGCTGAAGAGGAAGCAGACCGAGATCGACAGGAGGAAGAAGAGCTCAGGCTGGTCTGCAGCATACCGAAACAGCCTGGGGAAAGTGACCTTGCTGAGAAATGCGGCAATAAGGAAGATGACAAGCCCTGCCAGGCCGTATGACAGAAGATGCACCAGGCTGAAGTCTTTTATGGTGCTGAGGGTCACCAGCGAGAATACTGCGACAATGTCCTGTATCAGGAGTATCCCGAGTATTATCCTTGCATGGAGGGTCTCAAGCTCCTTCTTGTCAGAGAGTATCTTGACAACCACCATTGTGCTTGATAGCGCCACTATAAAGCCCAGGTACACCGACTCGAGCCGCGAGAACAGCATGAGATGGGCCACTGCAAAGGCGATGGCGAATGTGACGATGACCTGTACAGAGCCGCCCAGTATAGAGACTTTTTCCACATCCCTTAATTTTTTCAGGTCTATCTCAAGCCCCACCATGAAAAGGAGAAAAGCGATGCCTATCTCTGAAAGTGTCTTAATCAGCTCCTGGTTGGATACAAGGCTGAAGCCCGGGCTTATGTGCAGGAAATTTGAGACAGAACCAACTGAGAGGAGCAGGTGGAGCACTGGCCCGATAAGAAGCCCTGCAAGTATGTATGCAGGGATAAGAGGCTGCTTAAACATCCGGGCAAAGAAGGCGGTGGTCGTGGCGATGATTATGATTATCCCTATGTCTATGAATACAGCATTGACCATCAAAGCACCTCTTTATATAAGATGATGTTAAGAAATCTGCGGCAATTTATATAAAAAATTATTGTTTTTTCTCTGCGACCTTGTTCATCTCTTCGACCATCTTCTTTATCTGCTCATCATCCATGCCATGCGCCTTTGACCCTTCCTCGATGGATTCCCATGTAGCGACATGGCAGCCTATGCAGTGCAGGCCGCTGTTCATCATGACTATCGCAGTGTCAGGGTATTTCTCGATCACTTCCCCGATCTGCATCTCCTTTGTAATTTTCGGTTTTTCCGGCATTGGCATCACCGGTTTTTTTAGAATCAGGCTTTGTTTTTATATTTTGTGATTGTTAAATCAGGTTTTTGAATGGTTGTTTTTTTGTATTATCCAGAAAAAACCCATCCACCCATGGCTTCGACGGTCATTTTCCTTCGGAAAATGCCCTATTTCACCGCCCGTAACCCTATACTGCACGAATTTCATTCGTTTGTATAGGAATGCTCAAGAATCGGAGATTCTTGGCATGTTGAAAATGATAAATCATTTTCATACACACGGTCGGTTCCATCTCGCCGTGGATGGATTTTTTCTGTGATTGCAGGTTTTTCTTTCAAGTGCAACAAGCCAGCCCGGAGGGCTACTCAAGCAGGAATTTGTCATTCGAAAACTGACTATGTCAGTTTTCTCAGACCATAATTATCCCGCCGAACAGGCGGAATAATTATATTTCATGGCGCAAACTGGCAGGTGCATTACAGCACCGTGTTGAAGCCAGTTTGCCGCCGTGAGTGAAAAAATTTCTATTGCACCATAAAGAAAAAAACACAAAATGCTTAATGGAAAACAGAAACATAAAATCTAATAAGCAGAATCAAGGGTATTATGCACACTATCGCCTATAACATCAGGACCAAATGACTTAGGAAGCCTGGACAATAATTTTGTCTTAAGATACTCTTTCTCATTCTCTGACACGCGGGCGAGCCTGTCTGCTCTTATAAGACCGTAGGGATAACCCGGCAGCAGCAGATCTTTAGAGCCTGATGCAAGAAGGCCGAGAACCCTCCCGACATCGACAAGGCCGGCCTGCTCCTTGTATATCTCAAACCTGAACACATGGCCTGATTTCTTATGAAGCTTGGTGAAATATATAGCTGCCTCGTGCATGTCATTGTCGATCTCAGCGACAGGGTGATAGTACCATGCGTCTTCAGGGCCCAGGCTCTTAAGGAGCGTTGTCGCTGAAATTCCGTTTTTCGTGAGCAGGGTCGTGCTCTTTGCAAGCGCTGTCACTAGGACATTGCTCTCTGCAGCCTTTTCATAAAGCCCTCTGATAGCCTTCTGCTCGCTGGTAAACCTCGTCTCAAGCGTGCCGTCAAGGACAATGCTGTCGCCCTCGGAAAGCTTATCCACAAGGCGGGCAGCCATCTTCAGCTCGCTAATTCTCCTTAAGATGCCGCTTACCTCTGTGATGGATGCGCGGTCGTTTCCCTGCCTTATCCTGCTGTCGAGTGAATATACGCCTATCGCACCAGGCACAATAGCTTTGCCCACAGGAAATATCCTGCTCCTGTAATATATCCTGTCCTCCCTGCTCTCTGCCCAGGCAAGCGCATAAAACTCAGAGGCCTCTGAATATACGGTCTTCTTCTTTTCCATTATCATGCCGAGGGTCCTTATGAAATGCAGCGAAAGACCGGGGCTCCTGATAAGGCATGTTTCACCGCCGTCGACAAAGCAGACTCTCTTAAGAGAGCTCTCCGCATGCACAGGATGGAAATTGCCCTTCCTGATAATGGACGGCCTGTAGCCTTTTCCCGGGAAATCGATGTGGTCGCCCTCTTTAAGATTCACCCTGTCGCTGACAGCATCTGCTATCTTCTTTAAAAAATCAGTGTCCATACCGAGAGAGAAATATGCCCGCATTATTAAATCTGATTATTTCAGGAAATATTTTTCCAATACAAAAATTTTTAAATGACCCCCTACAACCGCACTAAGATGGGCTATGAACTGATCATCACAGAAAAGCCGCAGGCTGCAAAAAAGATAGCAGATGCGCTTGCAGACAGCAGGCCTGTGAAGGAATCAGCCAACAGGATCCCGTACTACAGGGTCCGTCGAGGCAATAGAGATATTTTAGTAGGCTGCGCTGTGGGCCATCTGTACACTGTGGCTGAAAAGGACAAGGGAAAATGGACATACCCTGTCTTCGATATAAGATGGGTGCCTGTATCAAGCACCGGCAAGTCAAGCTATACTGCAAAATATCTGGCTGCGCTAAAAAAGCTTACAAAAGAGGCAGATGAGTTCACTGTGGCCTGCGATTATGATATCGAAGGAGAGGTCATAGGATACAATGTCATCAGGTTCCTCTGCAAGCAGAAGGATGCACGCAGGATGAAGTTCTCGACACTGACGAAAAAAGACCTCGTGAGGTCATACGAATCCGTATCGCCAAGCCTTGACTGGGGGCAGGTAAAGGCCGGTGTTACGAGGCATGAGCTTGACTGGTACTACGGCATCAACCTGAGCAGGGCGCTGACCCTCGCTGTAAAGACCGCAGGCATGTTCAAGATACTGTCGTCAGGAAGGGTCCAGGGGCCTGCGCTCAAGATAATCGTGGACAGGGAAAAGGAGATCGCGGCATTCAAGCCGGAACCGTTCTGGCAGATAGAATTGAACGGCAACGTAAGGCAGGAGCCCATCGTTGCCTGGCATGCCGAGGACAAGTTCTGGGACAAGGATAAGGCAGATGAAGTTATGGAAAAGACAAAGGGCCATGACGGAAAGGTGTCAAAGGTAGAGAAGAAGCAGTTCCAGCAGAGCCCGCCCACGCCCTTTGACTTAACGACACTGCAGACAGAATCGTACAGGTCTTTGCATATCCAGCCAAAAAGGACTCTTGAGCTTGCCCAGGAGCTGTATATCTCAGGGCTAATATCGTACCCGAGGACATCAAGCCAGAAGCTGCCTGTTGAGATAGGATATGCCGATATACTCCAGGCGCTGAAAAAGCAGCAGTATTACAAGGCGCTTGCCGACAAGCTTCTCTCGATGCCGGCGCTCAAGCCGAACGAGGGGAAAAAGGCTGACCCTGCGCATCCTGCAATATACCCAACAGGGCATATTGCCTCGATATCAGGCGACAAGGCCAGGCTGTATGACCTTATAGTGCGCAGGTTCCTGGCGACATTTGCAGAGCCTGCGACAAGGGAGACAGTCAGCATAACAATAGATGTGAACACAGAGCTGTTCATAGCAAAGGGGACGAGGACAGTTTCTCCAGGCTGGCATGAGTTCTACGGCCCGCATGTGAAGCTTGAGGAGCAGAGCATGCCCTATGCAGAGGAGAATGACGATGTAAAAGTAGATGATATAAAGCTGCATGAGAAAGAGACCCAGCCGCCCAAGCGCTATACCCCTGCCTCGATAATAAAAGAGCTGGAAAACCAGGGCCTTGGCACCAAGGCGACGAGGGCCGCTATCGTCGATGCCCTGTTCCAGAGAGGGTATGTGCATGAGACATCTATCCAGGCTACGCCCCTGGGCATAAACACCTGCGATACCCTGCGCAAGTACAGCCCTGAGATCCTGGACGAGGAGCTGACAAGGCATTTTGAGGATGAGATGGAAAAGATAAGGGAGAGCAAGACCGAGCCTGAGCAGGTGCTTAAAGAGGCAAGGGACAAGCTCAGGACCATACTCTCAGGCTTCAAGAGCAGGGAAAAGGAGATAGGAAAAGAGCTTGCAAAGTCGCTTTCACAGACAAGGGACGAGATGAACTTTGTCGGCATGTGCCCGGTATGCAAAAAGGGCCACCTCGAGATAAAGAAAGGCAAGTTCGGAAGGTTCATCGCCTGCGATAGATATCCTGAATGCAAGGCGACGTTCAAGCTGCCGAGCGGCAGGTTCAAGGTCATAAAGGACCTGTGCAAGGAGTGCGGCTATCCCACTATCATAGTGTTCAGGGGCAAGAGGCCGCAGAAGGTGTGCATAAACGACAACTGCCCCACAAAGCAGAACCATGACCCTGAGGTGCAGAAGGAGACAGAGGAGATAAAGAACGGCACTGTCGAGAAGGAGTGCCCGAAATGCAAGAGCCCCCTCGTGGTGAGGAAATCCATATACGGCGAATTTTTGGGCTGCAGCAATTTCCCAAAGTGCAGGTACACCGAGAAGCTGGACAAGGGCATGGTAAAAGAGGACTTCAAAAAGTGAGGACAGGCACGCTTATCTCTTTATAGTCGTCGATGATTATGAGGTATTCATAGTTCTCCAGTATGTCATAGAACCTGTTCCTGATGTTGTTGACCACGTCCTGGAACTCGTTTATGTCCTTTGTCAGCACCTCGAGGATTATCTCCTGGCGGCCCGCTGCCTTGTACGCGAACCTTATGTTCTGGTTCGAGTTCAAAAACCACCTCAGCTTTTTTTCATTCTCATAGCTGAGGTTTGTAAAATAAAGGGAAAGAAGGTAGAAGGAGTAGCCTATCTTGTCAAAGTCCAGCTGGATTGTGTAGCCCTTGATTATCTGCTCCTCCTCCATGCACCTTATCCTGTACCTCACGATGTCCACTGTCAGGTCAAGTGTTTCAGCAATCTCTATCTGGTGCAGCCTGGAGTTCTTCTCAAGCTCCTTGAGTATAAGGTAGTCTGTCTTGTCTATCTCGTATGATGCGGGCTTTTGCTTTTTCCTCTTCTCAGGCTTTTTAGTGTAGTTCTCGAAGAAAGAGCCAAGGATCGAGGAATAGGCCTTGTACTCTGATATTATGACCAGCGACTTATAATCCTTCAGGTTGTCGCCGATGCTGTTTACTATCTCGTTGAGTATGGTGTCAAAGCTCTCGATCGAGTCAGCAAGGACCTCGACCCAGAGGTCCCAGTTGCCTGAGCAGCTCGCCACGTATGTGACGTTGCGCGTGCTTCTCAAAAGCCCTGTGATCGATTTCTGCTCATTGTCTGTGAGCTTCTTGAACCTGAGGAAGATGGTATAGATGTTGAACCCCAGCGACTTATGGTTGAAGTCTATGGTGAACCTCTTTATTATCCCTGTCTTGCTCATCTTCTTTATCCTGCTTCCTGCCGAGTCCTTTGATATGCCCACCCTCTTTGCGATCCTGGTCAGTGGAATACGGGAATTCTTATGCAATAAATACAATATTTTTTTGTCGGCCTTGTCCATATACCACAAAAAATGTAATTTATTTAAAAATTTTGCTGTAATTTCTCATTATCAAAACAAAACCTTTTTAAATAGAATGTCAGAACTTGTGCATCTTGTTCACAGGTGAAAATAAAATGCAGACAAGCATACAGATAAGCAAGAAACAGGGCGGCTTCGGCCCGCACCTGACACTGGATTTGTCAGGCTGTCCTATGGAGCAGCTGGTCGACCATGACGCGCTCTACGAGCTTCTCAACAGGCTTCCGGATGTCATGAACATGACCAAGATGGAGCTTCCCCATGTCGTGAAATGGCTTGACGAGGGTGCCAAGATCCCGGGGTTTTCCGGGTTTGTGATGATCGCAGAGAGCCATATAAGTTTCCACACGTTCCCTGAGAGGAACTTTGTGTTCCTTGACCTGTTCTCATGCAAGCCGTTCAATGTCGACAAGGCGACCGATTATATCATCAACTTCTTCAAGCCTGAGAGGGTCGAGAAAAACGTCGTCACAAGGGGCAGGTATTTCCAGAGAAACGGCGACAAGCTGTATTGAAGTTTTAATTGTGAGTATCTCTTGTTAGATGATTTCTGGGTATCTGGCCTGTCTATATAAAAAGATTTATATAAAATGATGTTTTATCCCTCCTGATTTTAACTACTATTTGATGAATATATGCCCTGTTTTTATATTTTTGCTGCATGGGTAGAGACTATAAACTGATGGTGGATATGAACCAAACAGACCTGGAAGCGGATACGACTCAAACAGCCCTTGGTAATCTCTTTACCAGCATCAGCAAGGAAAAACCGTCTTACTTGGAACGGCTCCCTGTGTTTCTGGACCTTGTCGCCCGGGATCCGCGCCATGCGCTCAGGGACGTATATCTGATGTTCTATGATGCG
>CAZPXC010000005.1:0-41012 GCA_964590935.1 uncultured Methanosarcinales archaeon | reverse complement strand
ATTGTAGAACTAGTATCAACTGTAGGGTAAACTGGGTTTCCATTTAGAGTATTACCCCAATAAAAGCTATTAAACACCTGATCCTGAGCAGGCCATTCTGTCCTTAAAGGAGAAAAAAATGCAGTTTGCCATGCCTCTTCTTCATTTAATTTGCTAAATGTATGTATATTCGTCTGGGTAATTGTATTATCATATATCAATACAGATCCACCTCGAATACCAAACATATTGCCATAGATACCACCGTAATCCGCAACAGTATTGTTGTAGGCTTCAAAAATAGAACTCGCACGTCTCACTGATCCGCTAGGATAATATCCTTGATTACCATGATTATTGAGAATAGTCAGACCAGAACTACTAGTAGTAAATGCACTAGCATTAAAGGTGTTATCCCTAACAACGACACTTGATCCCTCTTGAATATAGACTACAGCATCCGGGCTTTTACTTTCAGAACCATCATTTACAATTATAGTATTATTCTCAAAGAAAAAGGCATTGGCTGTTCCTGCTTCAATGGGGCCATTCCATGCAAGATCATCAGGTCCAACAAAATAATTCACATTTACATTAGTGAATAGGTTATTATCAGCAACCCCATAGACTTGACCAGTAATAAAAAGAGTGCCATGTCCTTTAGTAAAAGCATTATGGTCTATCCTTATTTGGGTAAGCTCTACTCCACGTACAACATAAATAGCTGTCATATAATCTCCGGTGGGTTGATTTGTCGGAAACACAAAACCAAACCCAGAAATACGTAAAGGAACATCAGATGAAAGTGAGACGCTGATAATTTTCCCCACAACAGACCTAGAAATAACTGTAGATGATGGTCCAGCACCAGCAAGATAAATAGATTTGCTAATAGTCAATGTACTTGACCAAGTGCAATTCCCAGCAGGAACATTCACAGTATCCCCAGAAGAAGCAGAAGCAACTGCAGAAGAAACATCAGCAAATGAACAGTTCGCGGCATTAATCATCGCAGCATTAACCCCTTCAATAAAAATAAATAATCCTACTAAAGATATGATCCCAAAAACAATTACCTCTCTTTTCATTTTAAAAATATTTCCTCAACACCCGTTCTTCCACTCACCTATTGCAGCTATCAGGTCGCTGATTGTTACATTTCCTAATTTCCAGGAAGAAATATAATCAGTTAATTCACCAGTTGAAACAGCTGAATCTCCGTCGCTGTCTACATCTGATATGCAGGAGCTCGCATCTGCGCAATCAGCAGGGCAACTTGCAGGGGTCTCTCCGCTCTCACAGTCCCCATTTCCGCAAACAGAACCTGTTCCTGAAACAAATTCATACGCGCCTATGTCCGGAGCGCTTCCGTAAAGGACCCTTGTCCCATCTGAATCCTTGTATAAATAAACAGGATCTCCCTGATTTCTTGATATCGAGCCTGCAAGCGTAATTGTGTTTGTGTCATAATCAATAGATGAAATCCCCATGACATTGCTGACTGAGCCGACCGCAATCCAGTCAGGATCGACTCCTGCCCAGCTGTCCTGGAAGAATTCTGCATTCTCAACATCCAAATCCCTTCCTGTGCCGCTGTCAGCAGCTGAAACAGTGGTAAGAGGCCCCCCGGCGTTCACAGCAGGAGAATCAGGCTCCAATGCATAATCATGCGAAGCAAAATCCTCGAATAGCGGATCCTCATTCAACAAACCATGCGGTTCCTGCTTTATGGAATAATCCTGGTTTCCCCAGATGCAGGATGCTTCGCACAGGGAATTATACCCGAGATTGTAGTCTGCATGCCAACTGCCTGAGAGGGCTGCATCCCTGTAGTGCACATAACCCCCATCTCTTACCACATTGTAGAAGATATTGTTCAGCACCATGCCACCGGCAGCTTGGTCTGAATGGGATACTATACTCCATGGTTTGGGATCTTGTGCAGTACCTAAATCCACTAATGTATTGCTGTATATAATCAGATTATCCACCCCCTTCAGTCCGTTTCCATCATCTGTGCCGGCGAAGCTGCTGCCTAAATCTCTTGCAGTATTGTATCTTAGAATGAATCCAGAGCTATTGCAGTCTCCGCCAATATCCTGGAATATTGTAAAATGCGAATTGGCATCAGGCGCATTATACATCAGGTTGTTTTCTATCAGTAGGTGATGTGTTGAGACAGGCACAGAACTGGAGCACCAATGCTGAAGCCCGTCGATATGGTACGTGGAATCAGGATTGATGTTGTCATGCCAGACATTGTTCCTTACGACGTTGAAATCACCGCCGGTGAGGCGCATGAAGTCCCCGCCGGAATTTGAGATGTCATTGTCTTCAACCAGATTGTGGCTGCCGAATATCTCTATGCCTGTTGCGGTCCCGTGACCACATTGTCGCAGCGTATTGTTCTTTATCCAGGTATAGTCGGCGAAGGTGGATGCACTTTGATGCTCTGAAATGCATGGTCGCACAGTGTCATGTATATAATTGTTAAGTATATTGATATGGCTGGTAGAATCCATGAATATGGAGGCATGTATAGTGCTTGAGGCTTCCTGAGTCATGCCTTCATGCGTGATCTCAAATCCATCTATACTTATGTAGGCCTGGTTGGTTATCGTAAATGCCCTGACCTTTGCATTTTCGTTTGCCTTGAAAATTATCGGCGACCCGTCTGACCCAGAACTATGGAAAGATACTCTCTCATCATAGCTACCTGGATAAACCAAACAAGTATCCCCTTGCGTGGCAGCATCTGCGCAGGCTTGTATTGTTGCAAAGTCACCCGAACCATCCTGCCTGACATAATAAGTAGCACCCAAAACGCTTACAACAGAATTCACAATCAAAAACAATCCAACAACCAAGAGCAAGAATTTTTTTTCAATCCCCTTTTTCATTTTATATAATAGATAAACAGAATTTAAAAATATTTGGTTTCTTTAGCACCCGTTCTTCCATTCAGCGATCGCGGCAATAAGGTCGCCGATTGTAACTGTTCCTGATTCCCATTCAGAGATGTAACTTATCAATTCTTCATTTGAAACAACCGAGTCTCCGTCGCTGTCTGCGCCTGATATGCATGAACCTGTGCCTCCGCAATCAGCAGGACAGTCTGCAGGCGTTTCCCCGCTCTCACAATCTCCGTCTCCGCAGACAGGGCCTGTCCCCGCTCCAAGGGTGATCGGATAACCATCTGCATTTATTTCGCCGTTCTCATCAACCACATACAGGTAAACCGTTTCTCCATCAAAGAACGAGCCCTGATTTAACGTGAATGAGATTGAAGAGCCAGACCAGGCTGAAGGGACCTGGATTTCTGTATGAGCCTTGCCTGAATATGTTGACCAGCTTCCCATGCTGCTCTTATCTGAGATGAAAACATGCGCTTTTGTATCGTCAATATACACCTGGTCGATCTCAATATAGCCCCCGCTCCCCCCTCCTGTCCCATGCCCGAACCTCCATTCGGGAGAAGAGAAGCTTCCAAGATTGAATCCGCCCCAGGTCCTGGTATGCTCATAGTCCTGAGTCGACCACCAGCTTGAAGCATCTGCCATTATCTCCATATGGTGCCAGGTTGTAAAGGGACTTGAAGGGATCATATTTGTCCAGTCGTCATAAGGCGAACCTCCATTATCCTGTGCACTGCGTATAACATTTACAGGGCTTCCCCAAAAAGCCTCCTGGATATGGCTTGCGCTTCCTCCGGTTCCCTGAGGCCATAGCAGCACAAACTTGGCATTTCCTCCTGAAGGCTGTGAAATGCTCTGTGTTGTTCTCCACCAAAAAGAGACATAAAAAGAACTTCCTGAAGTGTAAGCTCTAAGAAAATGATAATTGCCGTCATTAAAATCGGTCCTGACATATTTCTCATTCTGATAATTTGAGGATCTCTTATCACTTGTTTGTATGCTGACAGAACCATAAGACCTCCAGCTACCACCGGGAGCGCTCCCGACACCCATGCTGTAAAAATTATCAGCAGTATTTGCATCATCATAACTTGAAATCAAAGGTCCGGCCTGGGTCTTCGACCCGAAACCGCTCCCGCTTATCGTGACAGTCTGTCCATTTGAGATATCGCCCGAGA
The DNA here is from genome assembly GCA_964590935.1 of uncultured Methanosarcinales archaeon. Classification (GTDB taxonomy): domain Archaea; phylum Nanobdellota; class Nanobdellia; order Woesearchaeales; family DSVV01; genus CAYXZQ01. Next base: position 36,940 of record CAZPXC010000005.1, on the reverse strand, counting down.
CAGAGCTTATTGCAGGTATCCCTGCCTGAGCAGTGCAAATATGATTTTCACAAGTATCAGTTCCTGAACAATCAGAGGTTGAACAACAGGTTCCAGTATATACTGTTCCTGAACAACAAACCTGTGTTCCTGTATCGTAACTGGCCCCATCACAACAACTATCCTGTAAGCAGGTTTCTCCTGAATCGCAAACCCCGTCGTCGCAATTCGCTGAAATCGGACCTATCATAGGGTTTCCGTTTGAGTCTGTGACAAAACCTGTGTAGGACGGAAGTGCTATGGCTATGTCATCAAAATCAACATAGTAGCAACCTCCATTATTAGGGTCATCTTGATTGCTGCCAATACCAATTCTATTCATCGTTCGTCCAATAAGACTAGTGCTAGTCGTGTCTATTATGGGGTTTCCATCCAGCCATGCTTGGGCAGTGCCATCATTAGTGTTCATGTGGAATTCGTAGCAATGCCATTGACCATCTGCTGTGTTCCCGCCCATGACATCCTGCCACGTTGTTGAGCTTGCGATAGCAACATTTGTCGTAATGGCAAGTACATTATCGTGAAATTCAGGAATTATGTATTGGCCCGTGCCAGCTGGATTTATGTAGATGATCTTGTCATAATGGACTGAATTGCCGCTCCACGCGAATCCTGACTGGTAGCGCATATAGAACCGTATCCATATTTCTGTTAGTCCAGAAAGAGATGTGGCCAGACCTCCACTATTCGCATTCGACCCATCACCTTCCCAATGTCTCTGTCCTCTCCCACCACCGCCAGAAGGATTATTGGCAGCAGATGTTATTTGCTCGCCTTGGCCATTGCACTCGTTATCGCCTCCGCGGTCATATTCAGGATAGCATGGTGGATGGTAATTAGTGGAAGACCATGTCCACTCAGCATCACATCCTTCGTTAAAAGAGGTCGACCAATAACCGTTGGTAAAAGAAATAGCTGCAGAAACATAACTAACCACAAATAAAAACAAAACTCCCGAAACAATTAACCCCTTTATTTTCATGAACAAAATGAATAAATGATATTTATAAATCTTTCTAGCACCCGTTCTTCCAATCATTAACCGCAGCGATCAGTTCGCCTATCGCAACACTCCCACTTTTCCAATCAGAGATAAAACCGGTCAATTCCAGATTTGAAACAACACTGTCTCCGTCGCTGTCTGCTCCTGATGTGCATGAACTTGTGCAATCAGCAGGACAGCCTGCTGGCGTTTCTCCGCTCTCACAGTTCCCATTTCCGCAGACCGGGCCTACCCCCGCTCCAAGGGTGATCGGATAACCATCTGCATTTACTGAACCTGTTGAATCAACAACATATAGGTATGCAGTCTGACCTGAAGTGAAGGAACCTTGGTTTACTGTTACTGTTATCGAATCAGATGACCAGGATGAAGGAATTTGTATTTCACAGTGGCTGGACCCTGAGTTTGTATTTGCATTGCATATCTCAATCCTTGCCCATGACGCAGAAAGATAAGCGTCATCAATCCAAGTCGTAACTGAAGATGCCATATTTGTAAGTCCGGTAAAAAATTCAAATAGATACCAACTATTACCAGCAGAATTTCTGGTCTTCACAGAATCCATAAACGATGGCGTGACCTTAATACCATCTATATAAATTTTGACTGATCCGTCTGATACACCTCCTGATGACTGACGCCCAATCCACTCGAAATGATGCCATGCATTAGCAGAAGGAGAATTGGGATAATTCGCGCTATATTGATCACTAGTTGAACCATCCTCATAGGAGATATAGGTTTTCCACCAACCCGCACCCATATCCCCTGTCATGACTCCGGGAGCAAAATCGCCACAATTGCAGTCTCCGTGTACCTGGTTTAATTTGTACTGCCCACCCCCACCAAAGCTGGATACCCTGAACCAGAAGCTTCCATAAAGCGTTGATGGACTGCTGAACTCTACATTGAAGTTTGACCATGACAATGAAGGAGTATGCACTGCTTGAGCCGACTGTGTTCCGCTGTGATGCTGTGAATTGCTGTAAGTGGCATAAGGAGCATCATTCCTGTCCCATGAACCGATTTGCGGAGAAGATGCAAGATTTTGGCCATTTGCTCCTGTATCAAAATCATCAAACAGGATGACATCAGGGCCTGTGGCACCAAACCCGCTCCCGCTTATCGTGACAGTCTGTCCATTTGAGATATCGCCCGAGACAGAGCTTATTGCAGGTATCCCTGCCTGAGCCACATTGAAGCTTATTGGGTAATCGCCGGGGTTGGTATTGCCTGCCTGGTCCTGGCACCGGACATAATAGTTATAGGTGTTTCCGTCAGAGACACTGACTGTCGCCGAGTGGCTCGTCGATCCGGTGAAGGTCCCGGTCATAGAGGAATATGCCGTCCCGGGAGTTGTCGAGTACCTGCACGTGGCTGTCTCATCCGTGGCCAGGGAGAGGGTTGCCTGGCTCGTTCCAAAGGGAAGTGTCCCTGTCGGTGATACCCCTGATATGGCAGGAGGGGTTGTGTCCCCTCCACCAGCAGGACCTATATAAGAATCACCCACAGCGAGATCATCATAATCAATTATATGGTCCACAGTCCCCTGACCGACTTGGTTTCCTCCTATCATCGTCCCTGTTATGACATAATTTGACGTAGGAATAGATACAGGACTGCCCTGCTGAACGCCGTCAACCCACAATGTCCATTGATGGTTTGTTTGGTCTATGAACAGTTCCACACTTATCCATGTATTGGGGGTATAGTCATTCTCCAGCTTGTAATTTGTATTTGGATAGTCATTTCCGAATCCATCTGCGCTACTTCCGAGCGTAAAAACAGTACCGCCGTATCCATATTTATTGTAAAGATCTAAAATAAACCGTTGAGTGTTTGAAGAATCCTTAATCCTAAATAGCTTTGCGTATGATGTTTGAGAATTGAAATCTAAACGCAAATAGGTTCTCAAATAGAAATTGGTTTGTCCTGGCCAAAGGCTGGCGTCGGTTATCCCGTTCTCACAACAAGTTCCGCCCGAATCTCTCCATATATGCAACCTGAAACCCCTGTTATTGCCGTCAGGATCGGAACGCTCCGCTGCAGTTGTTATCTCGATATCTGGACTTCCATAATCTCCCTGAGTATCAGCAGCGCAGTAGTCATATCCTGACGGACAATTTGGCCTGCCGTCCTGCAGGTCATTTTGGGACCAATCAGCACTGAACTCATTAAAATTTTCTGACCATAAAACAGCTGCATTTGATTTTGGAATAAAAAACAGGGCTAAAATAACTGCAAAAACTAAGAATCTTCCTTTCATCCCTCTTTTCATAAGGTTATATAGAAATATTATAATATAAATGTTTTGTCAAATTAGAGGGTACCCATAAACATGAAGCTCTATAACAATTGCTTTTTTGTTTTCCATAAAATTAGATAAAAATATAAGTTAAAACACCTCTCTTCTAGCATCCGTTCTTCCATTCGGAAACAGCAGCAATCAAATTGCCGATTGTAACGGTTCCACCTTTCCAATCAGAAATAAAACCAGTTAATTCCAGATTTGAAACAACTGAATCACCATCATCATCAGCTCCTGAGGAACATGAGGCTGTCAGATTCCCTGAATGTGTCAGTGGATGAGGGTATGTGTAGGGGGCGTAACCGGGCTTTGCATAATTGAAATAATCCCTGCCTTCCTGTATGGCGTCAGTCTCGCATTGGGATTGCCCACACTCAGAAGCGCAACCACAGTCACTTCCAGGACTTGGGTCAATTGTCACTCCGTCTCTGGTGTTGTTCCAGAAATAGGCAGGCTCAAGCTGCTGGCCCCAGGCTTCCCTGTCCTGGCAGTCCTGGAACAATGAACTGTCACCGGGAATCTTGGTGCCGGTAAACTTTCCACGGCCGATACCGTCCATATTATACATATAGTCAGGCGATTCCAGGCAGCAGCACGGCGAAACATAGCCATAAACACTATATGCCATCAGTTTTATACCATGCCTTGGATTGCTTTCGGTCATCCGGTTATTGTAGACAACCCCTGTTCCTGCGCGGAAATTCATCCATTCCAGATCAATCCCGGGAGTACGGGTCCAGTTATTATCATAGATCTCCCAGTTTCTTGCCCCACGCTGGGATGAATCTCTATAATCATGGGCATCAATTGCAAAATTAATGATAGTGCAATGCCTCATCACTACCCTGCCTGCCCACCATACCTGGAAAGCCATGTGATTCCCGCTCATGACTTTTGTTCCGCCATCCAGTATCGTATCCTCGATAAAGACATTCCTGTCTGTTCCGACAGCAGAATCCTCCCTCCAGACATCAGGGTCTGCACCCCCCTCTCCGTTAAATATGAACATCCTCATAGGCGTGCTTCCTGTGTAATGAAATTCACAGTGATCGATCAGGATCCCTCTTGTACCCCAGGGGGTCGCCCAATATCCTGAGTAATCAGAAGTCACATTCAGGTGGTCTATCCTTAACCATGTTGAGGGATTGCCTGGGCCGTCAAAATTAAAATAACCGTTTAAGGAAAAACCTGACAACCGGGAATCGTCGGCTGTATCATCACCGATGTAATCAAGAATCGGCCCTCCCGAATATGTAATTATTGTCTTCTCAACCCCTGCACCTTTAAGGTTGATATTTTTATCGATGGTAAGCGTGGAGCTCCATGTGCAGCTTCCTGCCGGCACCTTGACCGTATCCCCTGATGTAGAAGAATTGATTGCAGACTGAACAGCAGATTGTGAACAATTCGCTGCATTGATTGTAGATGCTTTCACGTTTCCAATAAAAAATAGTCCAGTTATCAATATGAACCAAAAGACGATCAACCCCTTTTTTCTCATAAATTATTATGGATAAACAGGATTTAAAAATATTTGGATTCTTCAGCAGCCGTTCTTCCACTCATCTATCACGGCAATCAGGTCGCCGATCGTAACTGTTCCTGATTCCCATTGTGAAATATAACTTATTAATTCTTCATTTGAAACCACTGAATCACCATCAGTATCTGCATCAGATGTACATGTTGATGTTGCGGTTCCGGAAACATATTCATAGGCGCCGATGTCCCAGCCGGAGCCCTGTGGTCTTGTAACCCCATGTTTATCTGTCGTGAAATAAGAAGACAGAGAGACACCTTTATCTTTTACAACAGTATCGCTGGAAGTGGGCACGTAGTCTGCATCAAGAGAAGGTGCAAAACCATTGGTGGAATGACTTTCATATCCTTGCGCATTCCATTCTGACCATGAACCAAAGCCTGTGCCCCAATGATTCACATCGTAATAAACATTGTAGTCTATCTGGCTTTTTGATGATAAGCTAAGCCCATCAGGGATATAGATACCATGCCGGATATGCTCAATGAGATTATTTTTAATCTCCAGACCTTCATCTCCAGAATTACCATAATCGATTGCATTACTCTCCTCAGAACTGCTTCCTATGATAACATTGTTATAGATCTTCATGCCATCGCTGTTATCCCTGTATGAAACAGCTATAACGCCGTTGGTCGGGCCATAGCCAGGATCAATAAGGAACAGGTTATTATAAATCAGGGTATCGGCCTGCCTCGCCTCCAGATAAAGCCAGGCGGTGCTGGCACTGGCTGAAGCCTTCATAGGGGTTTGAGGACCAAAGACATTATTATAGAACCTGGCGTTGTCTATTCTGCTACCAGCAGCGCAGTCTGTATGAGTATGGACAGATTCAGCGTGCCACTGGTCGGAGTCATCGTTAAAAGACCAGTGCGGTCCAAGGTTTATGATATTGTCATGAAACAGTACCCCATATATATTACCGTTTACTGTACATGGGGCTATAACAAAACCAGTATGCCCGTTAGTCACATTATTATTATAAAAGGACCACCCTGTTATCATCGCACCCGAACCTACAGCATCCACAGAACGGGGAACATAATCGAACAGACAATCGTGAACACTAAAATTACTCCCCCCATAATAATATATTCCTCCGGTACCTCTTGCACCATCGCTAAAATCGCCCGGGTCTGTCCTGACATACATGTTTTGAATGATCAGATTCCTTATTCCGATATCATGCGGGCCCATGTCGAGCCTGATCGCCTGGCTGCCCTGCTGACTTCCATACCCCCCTGCGGCAGAGCCGCTGTCAGTGTTCTCAATAATACCTCCTGAACCGCCATCGATGATAATATAGCTTTCGCCAGAGCCTGAAATCGCACCACTGGAACTCCAGACAGGACTGGAAAATTTCGCATCAGGCTCAAAAAGAATCGTAATGGGGCTTCCTGAAGAGCCGCTCCCCTGGATTGTCAAGGCTGTTGTCAAAGTGCCGCAAAGATGCACTGTATCCCCTGGCCCTACTTTTCCGGCTTGCTTAGGATTTGCCCAGTTGCCTGCAGTATTCAGCCAGGCAATCGAGTGAGCATCCGTACAACTCGCACCATTATCGCTTCCGCCAGCTGTTTGGGTGATGTAAACATCTGCAGCACTAATATTTTCGGTAAAAGCAAATGATCCTATCACTAAAACAATTCCAAGAACAAGTAACCCCTTTATTTTCATCTTATATATTGAACGAACAGGGTTTATAAATATTTAGTTTCTCAGCATCCGTTTTTCCATTCCGCAATTGCAGTGATCAATTCGCCGATATTGATGTTTCCCTGTTTCCATTCAGAGATATAATATGCCAATTCTTCATTTGAAACAACTGAATCCCCATCGCTGTCTGCGCCTGATGTGCATGTTGATGAAGGTGGTGTTCCTGAAATATATTCATATGCACCTATGTCCCATGCAGACCCCTGAGGTCTTGTAACAGAGTCATAATCAATATCATTTATGCCTGCCAAAGAGGTACCTGCATTCACTAAATTAGAACCTGGCCCGGATGGTTTGAAATATGCAGGCATATCTCCACTACCAGCAATCTCGGGAGTTGCAACCATATTATTGGAAAAAGTATTTCCGCTACCATAATTTTCATAATCATTATCATTTCCATTATTGTAAAGCATATTATAAGATATTACTGCTCCAGACACTCCACTTGAAAGCCCAATCCAAGACCAGTCATTATTCATAAAAAGATTATTCTTCACAACGAGATTAGTTATTACAGGGTTGTCTTCTGCATAAATCCCTGAACCTCTGTATTGTCTATGGATTCCGGCTATAACATTATTGAGTATTTTTATATCATCATAATGAGCACTGTGTGCTATTCTAATCCCCCAATTTTGATGATTATAAATCACATTATTTGATATCTGGACATGGCTAACTGAACTGGCAGTTAGATAATTCGTTGTCCAAATCCCAAGCCCATTAGCAGAAGGGTATGTTGTTTTTGTATTCCCGACGACAAAGTTTCTATCAAACAAGAGCCAATTATGACTAAGTTCCTGGAAACATTCGCTATTGTTCCAGCCAGTAACATTAAAAATATTATGATAAATCTGCAAGTTCCAATTGCTACCGCTAATTCTTGTGGTTCTGCCTCCGTTCAAGGATAAAGGACCTATGAAATCATTGTCATAAATCTTTGAATCGTTCTGGAAATTATATAACTCAAAAACAAAGTTATTGCCGTTTCCTGTGGACGTCCTTACAAAGTTATTATAAATCTGCACATCACTATACCATCCTGCAGAGCCAAGTTTAAATCCTCTTCCTGCCTCGCCAGTTCCCATGTATTGGCTCTCATCTATATGATTATCATAAAACTTGGAGCCTGAACCTATTCCCTCAAGTTCTATTGCGCCGTCGGTATTAACTCTTGTATTATTATAAATTGTACAGTCTCTGACTATATCATTCTGTGCCCAATGTTTTGGAGCAACAGCGGTTTGAGAATTCCAAAGGTAATAACCCTCCATCCTAATAGCTGATCTACCAGTATTATGAATATTCATGTTATAGATAGCAATATTATCCCTGCCAGCGCTTCTTATTGCCCAAGTTGGAGCAGACCTCGTTCCAACAATAGTAAAATCATGGATAAGGCTATCTTGGGCGACAATAGCAGTTCCAGAACTTCCCTCATTCTCATTAGGCTGGCTGCTCATCACAGTATACATGCAGATATAAACCCCATTACAACGGTCAGAGCCGCCCGCAAAGTCAGAATTAATAATTGTGGATGCCTGGCCTGCTCCCTCGATATTTATCCCCACAGATAACAAACATTGTCCTGTATCAACATAATCTCCAGCGTTTATATGGATTGTATCCCCTGAAACAGAAGCCCTATTATTACAAGTATAACTTAATGTTTTACACGGAGAACTTATACTCCCACAGCTTGAGCCGTCAGTTCCTGACGTATCAACATAATAAGTAGCACCCAAAACGCTTCCCACAGAACTCACAATCAAAAACAATCCGGCAACCGGGAGCAAGAATTTTTTTTCAATCCTCTTTTTCATTTTATATATTAGATAAACAGGATTTAAAAATATTTCCTCAGCACCCGTTCTTCCACTCATCTATCCCGGCAATCAGGTCGCCGATCGTAACTGTTCCTGATTCCCACAAAGAGATGTAACTTAGTAATTCTTCATTTGAAACAACACCATCTCTCGTTGCATCTGCTCCTGATGCACATGTTGATGTTGCGGTTCCGGAAACATATTCATAGGCGCCGATGTCCCATACTCCGTCGGCACCGCGAAAGTTGCCGTCAGGATCGATGTCATAGGGAGAAGGCAGTGTCAAGCCTGGTTCAGTCACCGCTTCCAGCCTGAAATTCCCGTTTTGCCAATCGACAAACGGATCTGAATTTCCGCCTGCAACACCATATGATTCTCCCATATCATCTGTCCCAGAGAACCAGTTATAGTCATGGCTTCCGGGCAGATTGATATTCCCGCTTATATCATAGAAGATATTATTGTAAATCTCTCCCTTAACTGAAACAAACGGAATCCTGTCAAAATTAGCAAATACATTATTATAGATCTTAAAATTAGTACAGGAATACCTGCTTCCGCAACCTACAGGGCCGTTGCCGCCGGGATTAGTTCCGACAAACACATTCCCATACACATAAAAGTTAGACAAAGAACGTATGCCCATAATGCATGCTGAACCCGTGCAGGCATCTTCAAAAACATTATATCTGTAGATCATATTGTCATCGCCGTCAGAAGAAACCGCTTCTCCGTGGTTTGAGGAACTGCTCCAGTCATCCTCGAAGTAGTTATATTCAACAAGACCATTTTGCCAATTCACTGTCTTCATCATATGGCCTATATTGTGGATGTAGTTGTGGCTTATGGTGATATTCATAGGACGGGCTCCGTTGCGGGAACGACCGTCTATCGCCATCTGAGATACATCATAAGCAGACCCGCAGCCCTCAATCTCCACATGGCTTAGCCTGCTGTAATAGAATCCCGGAACAGAGTTGCCGTAATTGCCAAGCCGAACTTCTGACTCTGTAGTGCCACAACTACTCGGATGAAGTATCTTAAAACCATAGCTCGCAGCATCTTTTCCATATCCTGTAATGCCGTCAAAAACCCAGTAATTGCTAAAGAAGCCGATATTGTAACTCCAGATAGCCTGCCCGTCACCGTAAGCACTCTGCCATCCTGTGTCGGTTCCATGATCAGAAGCAGTTGCTTTCATTATTGTGATATACTCTGTCCCTGACTCGGGATCATCAAAGATATAACTACTGTAATTTCCGTCAGCGATGTAATAAGTGTCCCCTCTTGTCAGATCTGAGGGTAAGCTAGTGTAAGCATCTGTCCAGTCTGCTCCTGTACCCGAGCCGGTCGCGCCCTGCCTTACATAATGATCTGCTGCACCAACAAAACTAGCCACGAACAGGAACAGAACCCCAGAAATAATCAACCTCTTTATTTTCATGAATGATATTACACATACAGACTTTAAAAATGTTTAGTTATCAGCAGCCATCCTTCCACTCAGCGATCGCGGCGATCAGGTCGCTTATTGAAATGCTTCCTGATTTCCATTCAGAGACATAATCTATTAGTTCAGCTGTTGAAACGACCGAATCTTCATCATTATCTGCGCCGGAGGTGCATGAACCTGTAAGATTAGCAACGCTGAAACGAATCGTGTAATCATTCGAATTCGCATTTCCAGAACCGTCAATGCATCTCACATAATAATTGTATGAATTTCCGTCAGTCAGCTCTATTACAGTTGTTGAATGAGATGTTCCACCTGTTGTTGAAAAGGTGTCCGTCATCGATGAGTAAGCGACTCCTGCAGTTTCTGAATATCTACACGTTGCTGCTTCATCTGTCGACAAAGATAAGGTTGTCTGTGCTGTTGCTGATGCTAAAGTGCCTGTCGGCTGGCCATTTGAGCAAACCGGAGGAGTTGCGTATGTTGTGGCTCCTTGTATTCCAACCAGATTCGCATCTGCACCTATATCTGTTCCATCACCCGCAGCATGGTAACCCGGGGAACCAGGAGTTAATGCAAAACCAGCAATTGTAGCAGGAGTACTTCCCCCGACAAAAAAAGGATCTTGATCAAGATTATTGGTAAACATGTTATTTGCTCCCTTATCATACACAGAGGGGGTGTTGTAATAAATATTATCCACAACCTGATTATTTGAACCGCCTGTCGTAAAATAAAGAGCATAGTCTGTATTCCCATAAACTGTATTATGGCTTATGAAGCAATTGCTACCTCCGAAGTTATCATGAAACTTTATACCTGTTGGGCACCCAGTAATAATGTTATTGATAATGCCCAAATAATCCTGATCTGCATAAATACCCCTCTCAGAACAAATCTTAATAAAATTATTTTCTATGGTAAAGTTTCTATTGATGCTATCTCCCCACTTAACACCGACCCCACTGGCGACATCGTGGATGTAGTTATTGACTATGGTTATATCGCTTGTCCCGGCATACATTGAATTTATCTTCAAACCAGAGGCATAACTACCGGATAATTCACAGTTGGATACAGTGACATGATTGAAAGGATAACCTCCGTAACCCAACCGGATATGACATGGGTTATATAAGTTAGTTGTCCCGCCGGTGTTTGTTCCGCTGATTTTGCAATGATCTATCGTAATATAACTCACTCCATCAGCACCAGGCGCTGGAGAAAATGATTGTGTCGCCACACTTACTGTCCCATCTTCAGACCCTCCACCGTTGCGCAAATCAAGATATTGAACTGTTATGTAATCATTGTTAACTACCATTGCTGTCGTATGAGTGCCTGCTGTTGCATCGGCGTCAATAACAGGATACACACTACCATCTGCAGGATATCCGCTCACAATGGTGCGGTGTTCGTTGTCCAGCCCTGCAGGAGGCTCTAAATTCTGTTCATAGTAGGTTCCGGCCTCTATGTAAAGGGTATCTCCTGATCCCATTGTGCTAAACCCATGCTGAATTGTCGAGAACGGGTGTGTATAGCTGCCATCATTTGAATCGCTTCCAGCCGGAGATACGTAATAGGTCGCAGCACTTGTAAAGCTAATCAAAAAAATCCCAACAATCAGAAACAAAAAAATATGTTTACTAGTCATTTTCTTTAGCACCCATCTTTCCACTCAGCGATCGCGGCAATAAGGTCGCTTATTGAAACGCTTCCTGATTTCCACTCAGAGATATAATCAATTAGTTCATCTGTTGAAACCGCGGAGTCTCCATCATTATCCGCTCCTGTTGTACAAGAACTTGTGCCTCCACAGTCTGCAGGGCAGCCTGCAGGCGTTTCCCCGCTCTCACATGTCCCGTCTCCGCAGACAGTTCCTGTTCCTGAGATATATTCATAGGCACCGATGTCCCAGCCGGAGTCCTGCGGCCTTGTTATGCCATCCTTGTCCAGGCAAAGCCCATCAGTGCAGCTGAGGCTCTCGCCGATATCAATCGCGGGCGAGCCGGCCTGAAGGCGATAGTTGCCGTCTATGGGGTCCATTAGAAGAGGATCATCTGTGATGCTGTGCTGGTCAAGGCCAAAATCAGACCTCCATTCCGATAGGCTGTAGAAATGGCCTGTTCCGGTTGAGTCAAAGGTCACCATCTGCACATTTCCGCTGAAGAACAGATTATGGTCGCTGTAGGCAGAGCCGACCGGCTGATGTATGGCCACAGGAACTGAGGTGTTGTAGAACAGGTTATTCCTTATGTCACTCCCTGACCATGCGTCGATCCCCATGCTCGTATAGTGGTCTACGAAAGTGTTGTGATATATCCTTCCTCCTGCGCAGAGAAGCCCGTTTGATATCCCGTGAGGGCCTGTATTGACCAGCACATTATCAAAATATATCGGGTCGATAACATTGCCCGAAGTAAAGATCATGGCTGTCACATGAAGCCCCATATCACCGTGGATGTAATTGCCGAACACCCTCAGGTTGGTAACCACATCACCATCCGCCTCAGCATAGGCATAAATGCCGTCATGATGAAAATTATCATTCGGGTCGTCCCAGTTGTACATGTCGCTGATATCATTTGAATAGATAGAAACATTGTCCGCTTTCGCGTCATTGTTGCTCTCGCCGAGGATGATACCCCAGTTCATGCGCGATATCGTGTTGTTGTATATGGCTATATTATCTGAAGATCCTCCCTGGGGGTAGACATAGACAATGGCCGTCTGTGTCTCTGTTATGTGATTGTCATGTATGCTGTTGTTGCTCCCTGCATTGATGTACATCGCTGTTCCACCACCGTCTTCACCTTCTGTGGATGTTCGGACATACATGTTTCTTATGTTGAGATTCCTGATCTCTGAATCTGAGACATGCGAGAACATGATGCCCATGGAACCCACCTGCTGCAGGTCAGTACCGCTGTCAGTCGCCTCAATCACACCATTTGTCCCGCCGTCAAGGACTATATAGTTCACGTTGGTCGCCTGAACAGCCCCCTCGACCCCATACCACGCTCCTGTCCATGTTGGTGCAGAGAGCTTTGCGCCAGGCTCGAAAAGGATAGTTATCGGACTTCCGGAAGAACCGCTTCCGCGGATGAAGAGGCTCGTGGATATGGTCCCGCAAAGATGCACTGTATCCCCTGGTCCTATTTTTCCGGTCTGCTTAGGATTTGCCCAGTTGCCTGCAGTATTCAGCCAGGCAATCGAGTGAGCATCTATACAACCCGCACCATTATCGCTTCCGCTGGCCGTTTGACTGATGTAAACATCTGCGGCACTAATATTCTCGATAAAGACAAACAGTCCTGCCACCAGAAAAATTGTAGAAACAGTTAACCCCTTTATTCTCATAAATTATAATGAACAAGCAGATTTTAAAAATGTTTGGTTATCAGCAGCCGTTCTTCCAAACAGCTATCGCCTGCAGCATCTGGGACATGGTAATATCCCCTGTCCGCCATTGGTTGAGCACAGCCAGAAGTTGGATGTTTGTGATAGAGGTACAGCTAGGCATGCCTTCGAACCTCATCTGAGCCGGTATCTTGTTCACATAGCCCGTGACGTCAGGCCCTATAGGAGGCCAGGGCACAGAGCCGAACCAGGACGGCTTTGAAGAGAGATAGAGCGAATCAGGCAGGCTGTGATCGCTGATAGACGGGTCCCAGACGACGGAGTTCGTCACATAGTCGAAATTGCCGTGCCGCAGCAATGTTGCTTTGGTCTGTGTATCAACCGCATTGTTTGGCCCGCCATAGCCGAGATTCCATATCGTCCTTACATCAGAATTCGCATTGCCCGGCGGTGCCTGTTCATACACCTGGGACTTGCCGGGCGTGCCAAGTATGCAGCCGATCACATTGTAGTACCTCTGCTTATAGCCGAGCGTTACGGCATTGTTGAACGAGGTGATGGTCTCGTTCTGGTAGCCTTTCGAGACGCACCTGAAGACAGTATTATGGCTGCTTGAGCCGTGGATGTCGTCAGCCTCAGCCTGATAGCCTATGTTGCCTTCCCAGAGGTTCATGGAAGGGTGGGGATTATGGTTGAGCGAAGGGCTGGGCGTCATCCACCATTCGTCGTCGAACCTTGCATCGACGAAATAGTTGTACCCTATGACATTGCCAGAGGCGCCTCCTCCTGTCATGACACAGCCGCCGTCCAGGCTTTCGAATATGTTGTTTTCCACCAGGCTTGCCGTAGTGTAGTCGTCCAGGAGCACACCGTAACCATGGGATCTGCCGTAACCGGTCAGACCTGTATGGAAATAGCTGTCCCTTATCTCGTTGTGGAGGCTTTCGATCATCCAGACCAGCCTCCAGTCGGCATTGGACAGCTCCACATCCTTCAGCCACGAGTAGGCCGCACCATCGATCTCCACCAGATACATGGCATGCGGGGCAGGCTGGGTTATGCTCAGGTTCTCGACCCCGGCATGCTTTATCAGCCAATTGTCATCGACAAGCACTGCCTCTGGGCTCAGTGATGCGTTGAGGCTCCAATAAAGCGGCGGGCTTATCATGACGTTCTTTCCCGATACCCCTGTCACATCGACGATCTGCCCCTTTGTCCTTGTTCCCTCTGCACGGCCACAGTAGGTACAGAAGCCTTCGCTGCCAAGCGCATCCACAGTATCGCCGTCATTCAGCTGGTCTATCAGGAGCTCGTCTCCTACATTGATGTCAGTGACATCGCTCAGCGTTACCTGGGTCGAGCCTTTGGACATGCCGTCTGTGACTGAATATATCTTCTGCACACCGGTCACTGCCCAATAGAAGTTTCCCCTGATATCCAGGGCTGAGCGAGCATCGCTGTCCAGGCTGATTATGGACTGGCCAGGCCCTGCACCGCGCAGCGTGTCATAGCTGTACAGGTGAACGGTGTCAGTTGTCCTGTATGTTCCCGGCGGCATGTAGACCACCTGGTTGTCAGGACAGTCATCGAGCGCCTGCTGGATTGCGGCTGTATCATCATGTACACCATCGCCATAAGCATTGTACGGTGCATTTTTCACATTTGCACATATTGTATCCCTGACCGGGATACCTCCTGAAACGCCGGCACCGCTCCAGTCGATCCTCCTGTCGGCAGGAATAATCGCATTGCTTTGGCCTGCTGAGCCTGTAAGCGAATACGGATAAGTGTATGGAATGTAATAGAGCTGCCAGTTTCCGCTGGCATCGCACTTATAAAGCGCTCCGTCGTTTGAATCCCCGTTGGTGGTGTCCCAGTTCCCTCCTGCATCTGTTTTCCAATAAGCATCATACTGTTGGCAGGTAGCGGGCAATGATGTTCCGCTTCCGACGCCGGATATGACATCAAGGCCGGCTACAATTGCACCGGAGATTGCAGGCGCGCATCCCTCCTGATTCAATGTGGGAGATGCGCCTGCGTTGTCCCACCAATATAGGGGATACTGAACCCAATCCTGGCCCTTTCCGACCTCATCACATCCACTATCACCACCAGCACAATTAAGGATTTCCTCTACAAACCTGCTGGAAGGGTTGTCATTGCCGAAAACTATACCTGAACCGCCCCTCATGCATATGTCCAGATTTGATCCTGGAAACGTATTCTTATAGATCTCCAGCCACCTTGTGGAGTATGCTGTGTTCCCATGGGCTTCGATCATAGCGTTACTTATGGTATTGTATCTGATTACTGCCCTTGATCCGTAATAGTCCTGGATCAAACAGTCTGCCGTAGAGCCAGGTATGCCGTTAACAGTGCAATCCTCGATATACAAAGCTGCCCGGCTACCCGGAGGTTGTGAATTGGTCCATCCTGTAGTGCTTCCGGGCCCCCATCCCCAATTTGCTATAAACTCATGGTTTGAAAGCGAAAGCGTAAACGTGGAATGGTCTATAACACCCGTGGCATACCTGTTCCCCACAATCACATGATGATTGTTTGATGCAAATGTACAGTGATCCATCCTCCATGGCTGGCTGGTCAGGGTACCGTCTACTGAAATCCCTTGTTCAGGAATGTTGATGAAATGAATATTGGTAACCCTGTTAAAATAAGAGCTAGCATCAATGGTTAACCCTCCTCCGTTTACTGTCGCCCCGTTTCCATCCAGTGTGATGCCCTTATCAGTTGGCATCGTAACAATACCAGACGACCATCCGGAGCCAGTGCATTCCAGTATATCACCGTCTTCCGCAGAGGATATTGCGGAATTCACACTGGATGCGGATGAACAACTGATTGAAATATCCGTGGCAGAAGCATTCCAGACAAATATCATAAAAATAAATGTTTCAATGATAAAAAACAAAAAGACATTTTTATCTTTCATCTCTTTTCAGACCCCTATCTTTTCATGAAAAATATAAGATTAACAGACTTTAAAAATGTTTAGTTATCAGCACCCGTTCTTCCATTCTGCAATCGCAGCGATCAAATCACTGATCGTAACATCTCCCTGTTTCCATCCGGAGATAAAATCAACTAATTCTCCACCTGAAACAACACCATCAGATGGATTGTTGTCTGCTGCTCCGCAAACAGCCCCTGTTCCTGAAACATATTCGTATGCTCCTATATCCCAGGCGCTGCCCTGGGGCCTTATTGTTCCCGCAAAATCTGTTGAAAAATATGCTGAAAGGCTTATTCCATTGTTGATTGCTGGGGAACCGGCCTGAATATAAAAATCATGAGAAGCGAGATCAATAAAAAGAGGATTTGTTTGCAGGCCATGCTGTTCATTTCCTGTGTCTGCATAAAATTGTGAAAGAGTCCGAAAAACACCATTCCAGTAGATAAGATCTGGGGTAACCGAGTCATACCACAGATTGTAATCCAGGGTCGCAGTTCCGCCGCCTCCATTATGCAGTGTAGGTTGAGTTCCCATAGTAAGTACTATATTGTCTTTGATTATTGTATCCTGCGTATCTGATGATAGATATATCCCTCCATTAGTTCCTCCGGATATCGTGTTACTATAAATTTCGTTTTTAGATGAGCCCCCCTGTATCATAATTCCCTCTTCAGCATTGTCATAAATTATATTATTGTAGATCTTGTTTGAATCTGCATGACTACTGCATTCTATTCCATAGTAATTATTATTGTAAACTCGGTTTCCATAAACAAGATTATTCTTTGAATTTAAGCTAAGACTTATTCCTCTTGCGGGATTTGAGGTTCCTATTCCATTGTTATAAAATTCATTTTCTCTAAGGATGTTATTTGAACTTTCATATAAATGAATTCCACAACCCAGGTTATTATAAAACTTATTCCCATAAAGCTCATTATGTTGTGGCTGATTATCCTCATATTCTCCGCCTGAGATTTGCATACCGTACTTGTCAGAGCCTGTGGCACCATTTGAATAAAAATTATTATATCTTATAGTATTATAACTAGTGCCATAGCCTGTTAACTTTATTCCATAATCTCCGTTATCGTGAAAACTAGAGTACTCAATTATACAATGCTTTGAACCGCTGTCATCATCCCCCTGTCCCCCTTGATGATCAGACGTCAGCTTCAAACCATCATTATAAGGGGACCCAGAAACATCCACATGAGTCACCCAAACATAATCAGAAGCCCTTAGCATAATAACCCAGTCTCCCTTTTCAAAGTATAGATGGATTTGGTTATCAAGTCCGCTGCCATCAATCTTAATATAGTCTAAATTATATATGTAAAACGCAGAGTCATCGGCTCCTGTAGCATCAATAGTAACATTTTCATTTTGATAGACTTTATATGTTATATAATTACCCGAAGTCCCTGATCTGCTGGGATAGATATCTGTCTCAGAGTAGGTTCCTTGCCTAATGTTTACAGTATCTCCTGCAACTAGTGTATTAGCTGCGTATTTTATACTGCACCAGGGCTGAACAATAGTTCCAGGATTACTGTCAGAGCAGATGCCTCCTATAGAATTTTTATCAACATAGTAAGTCGTGCCCATCGCTTCCGTGGCCATTAAGAGAAATAAAATCCCAGCTACCCAAGCTATGTTTTTCTTTTCAGCATCCATTCTTCCATTCTGCAATCGCAGCGATCAGGTCGCCTATCGCAACATCTCCTGATTTCCAGGAAGAAATATAATCAGTTAATTCTTCGTTTGAAACAACACCGTCAAGGGGATTGTTATCAGATGCCCCGCAAACCGGGCCAGTTCCATCCTCTCTTAATGGATGCGGATATGTATAAGGTGTGTAATAAAGGACCCAGTTGTTTGATGAACCGCACCTGTATAGTTGCCCATCGGGACCTGGGCTTTCTGAATTCCAATCTCCTTCATCAGTTACCCAATAACCGACCCCTTCTGTGCAGGTGGTGATCGCATCCATCTGGGCTTTGGTGCCTACTCCAACTCCCGCCGTGCCATCGAATGTTGGATGCTGAAACCAGACATCCAAACCCTCCTGTGGCACATTCCTATAAGGAGGATAAGATGGGCAACAAACATCCGCGCCTGTACAACCAGGTCCAGAGTAACCCAGTACACAATAAATTTTATAATCATAAGAGACAGACCCATGAACCTCGTTATTCCAGTAATACGAATCGCTCGGGTGCTGTGGCTCTCCACTGACCTGGCTGACCGGATAAGCGGTCAGGGTATCACAACCCTGGCCATTACAGCTTGCACCATAATCTGCTACATATGATATATAATCCGAAGCGTGACTGCTGACAGAATTGTCAAATGCAACGGCTTTCCCTCCGCGCTGGGTTGTGATGTAATGGTTACTCGTTCCTGCTGTTATGGAATTGCGGTATATTTCCATCCCCATACAGCTGTTCACCGATCCTGTATTCCCATGAAAATTAAATGCCGGCATGGCGCCAGCATCGCCTGTCTCCTGTATAGTGTTGTACCTTGCAACATATCTCGCACCGTTTGTGCAATCCCAGTTGTCGCCAAGATATCCTGATGTGGACTTGAACGTGTTGTCTTCCCAGAACCAGGTCTCAGACGTTCCGAACTCATATGACATATGCTGCCAGGCGCCATCTCCCAGCCCCATATGGTCTATGCCGTCACTCGAACCCCCACCAGTCGTATGGTCTATTATGTTATTGTCAGCAACACCGTAGACAACCCCTCCAATCACCATCCATTCCTGCCTGCCATCTTTCAATATGTTATGGTCAACCCTGACATTTGTTACGGGATTGTTCCACTGGTTTGCAAGCTCGTTCCAGATCCCTATGCCCTCAGACAAACCAGAGAAGTCAAACTCAAATCCTGACAACCTAAATCCTGCAACCCTATCAGATTGGTCAGGAGAATAAACAACTGCATAACCATCTGAACCCTCGATATGGCCTGACGAATAGGTACATGTGATCACTGTTCCATTGCTATATGTAACCCCGTCGCCAGCACCTATTAGTTTGATCCCTTTGGTTATCACGAGCCGATTTGACCAGGTGCAACTTCCAGCAGGCACATTAACGGTATCTCCACCAGAAGCAGAGTCGATCGCCGCCTGGACATCTGCCTGGGAACATGACGCTGCGTTTATTGTTTCGCCACATGCACTCCCGGCAAAAGCAACTAAAATAAACATCCCAACGACAAATATCAAAAAAATATTTTTATTATTCATCTTCTCTAGCACCCGTTCTTCCACTCTGCAATCGCGGAAATCAGGTCGCCTATCGCAACACTTCCATTTTTCCAATAAGAGATATAATCAACCAACTCCTCGGTTGAAACAGATGAATCACCATCAGAATCTGCGCCTGAGGTGCATGTTAAACCTGAGCCACCTGATATCAGGGGGTGTGGGTAGGGAGCGGGAGTATAATACAGATTCCAGTTTGCACCATCACAAACATATAACTGTCCGTCTGGCCCAGGATTCTCTGAATTCCAGTCTCCCTGGTCTGTTGCCCAATAACCATAATAAGCAGTGGAAGGATTACATTCAGGAGCAGATGCAAATTTTCCAGATCTAACCCCTGCATCAGCAGTTCCATCACCCTGGAAATAATTTATGTTTTCTGTAATATAATCTGTATCTAGATTACTTACAGATGTCTGTACCATTACGTTACCATCATAATAAGTGGTGTTCCATATGTAGCTCGGCTCATAATACTGGTCAGCCTGGTCATCTGTACTATCATCTCCCTTAACAAGTGTAGGGCTTAAAGCAGAATCCTTTCCCATTCCATGCATATCACGACAGCCAACTTTTCCTGCCGCCGGCGTACCGGCAAGAGTGTCTGCATCCCCTGGAGTGTCAAAAGGGTTTGAACCATCTGGACTGCAGTATCCTCCATTTGACCCGCTTGACCGATACTGCAACAGTTCTATATCACAATAAGCGCCTCCAAAAGCTGTATCTTTGCAGAAATTGTTAAAGATAAGATTTATGCCCCCCAACGAGCGTATCAGCCAGGCATTATATGATAATGAGTAATCCATATCCCAATAATTGTCATATGCTTCGAGAAGTCTTGGCCCACGATGAGGGTTGCCTCCGCTTGAATCTGCCTCCCATGCGCCATGCTGCTCCATCCTGGCGTTTATAAATTTATTGAACCTAAATACCGTTCTCCCGCCGAAAGATGAATCAAAAACATTATTGTCTGGGTATACATTGCCTGACAGATCAAAAGTGTTGTTTTCAAAATAAACCGCATGGTCTGTTCCGCCTGGGTTAGTAGGTTCATACCAGGCTGTTTCTCCTGTTA
Source organism: uncultured Methanosarcinales archaeon (assembly GCA_964590935.1). GTDB lineage: Archaea > Nanobdellota > Nanobdellia > Woesearchaeales > DSVV01 > CAYXZQ01. The sequence goes on along the minus strand of CAZPXC010000005.1, from coordinate 16,372 downwards.
TTTTTCCATTATTAGTCATCTTAATGTTATAGAGATAATTGCCGTGATATACCCCACTAGGTGGCTCACCAGCAGTAGTTCCCTTTTCATAATCAGCATCTCCATTTCCATCCCCCCTGGAAACGCCAATATATTGTTTGCCCCCTGTATTGCCAAAATAATTATCTTTTATGACCCAGTCCTGCTCCCCTGCATTATTATCTGGTTTCGCAATGCCATTGACAAATTTAAAACCCTCTAACCAGGAACCAGTGCCAAGATGTGTTACTATGAAACCAGAAGATGAAATCACTGTATTCTTTCCGCCATCTGCATCAAAAGCTCCGGCCCCTATTAATTTAACACCATCAGGAATCGTCGCACCAGATGTCCATGTGCAGCTCCCGGCAGGCACATTGACTGTATCTCCATCATCTGCAGAATTAATTGCATTCTGAACATCTGTCTCTGAGCACGACTCTGTAGTGATCGTAGCAGCATTAACACATTCGATAAAAACCAATAGTCCAATTACTAAAATTATCCAAAAAACGATTAACCTCTTTCTTTTCATAAATATTATAATGAATGAACAGGATTTAAAAATATTTAGTTTCTTTAGCAGCCGTTCTTCCATTCGTCGATCGCAGCGATCAGGTCGCTTATTGAAACGCTTCCTGATTTCCATTCAGAGACATAATCTATTAGTTCAGCTGTTGAAACGACCGAATCCCCATCGGCATCAGCATCAGATGTACATGAGGTTGCCTGACTTGCAACACTAAAACTAATAGCAAAACTATCATCTGTATTCGCATTGCCTGCTCCGTCAACGCATCTTACATAATAGTTGTAGCTTCCTCCATTTGTCAAGCCTGCTACAGCTGTTGAATGAGCTGTCCCGCCTGTCGTTGAAAAGGTGTGTGTCATTGATGCATATGAAACGCCTGCTGTTGTTGAGTATCTGCATGTTGCTGCTTCGTCCGTGCTCAATGATATCGTCGTTGAAGTTGTGCCATATGCCAATGTTCCTGATGGCCCCCCATTGCTTCTTACCGGCGGGGTTGTGTCTGAAGGAACCTGACCAGTAGGATAACAGTCATCTGCGTTGAACTCAAGGATTGCACCTGTCTTCGGAGTGTTTTCATAACAGACCTGGGCAGGGATCTTGTATACATGACCTCCCACTCCTGCAATGTTGCCGCCGCTGACATCAGGCCCGATTGCCGGCCAGGGAATATTTGACGACCACCAGCTGGGTTTTGCCGCAAGGTACAGCGACGCTGGCAGGTTGTGGTCGCCGGGAACAGGATTTGCGTACTGGTTCAGCCCGTTGGGCACCTCGTCTGCGTTCCATCTCACTGTGCCGCTGACCGAGTCGTAGTTGCCCCAGCGCATAGATCCTGTGGCAGTAAGAACATCGTTTGGTATGGAAGGAGGGCCTGACCAGTATGTGCCCTGGTTTGCCGAGTATCCCATGTTGTATATTGAATGATCGGAATAATCTGAACTTCCCGGATCGGTTGATGATGTCGGTATGTGCTCATAATGCGTGAAGTATCCCGCTGTGCCGAGCACGTTACCAATATAGTTGTAGAAGCGGTTGAACGCCTCAATCATCAGAGCGTTCGTGCTCGCTGTCTTCACCTCCTCTCCAATATCCAGTCCATACAAGTAATTGCGAAAAACAGTATAGCCGTTTGATGTTCCGTGTATGTCGTCGGAATACACCCCAACGCCGATGTTGCCCTCCCAGAGGACCATGGCATCTCCTGCATGATGATGGTAGAACGAGCCCTGCTGCCACGCGTCCCATGCTATGTAATAGTCGTCCTTTGCATAGTTATAGGCTCCGACAAGGCCGGTCGTATCTTCCTGCAGGATGGGTGCCGTGACATGATCGAATATGTTGTTCTCTACCAATACATCCGAAGATGCCGGGCCGACGTCAACGCCGTAGCTTTCGGATGTTCCGGTGGAGCCATAAAAATAATTGTCCCGGACAGTGCATCTGGATGCTCCGTAGAGCCATATATGCTTGTGGACAAGCCGGTTCAGAATGCGGCACCCTTTTATCCAGCTCGCCTCGGTGTTCCATGCGAATATCCCTCCAATAGGGTTTCCCGCGTTCCTGAAGTCAAGAGTCATGTCCTCGATGCCGATTCCGGTGGCAGGAAGGTTGTTCGACCACCATGCTCCCGGCGACTGGCTGGAACGGAAATTCGGCAGGTATACGCCTGGCTTGATCGTCACCTGGTTGCCGTTGATTGCCTGCACCACCACCACCTGGACCTGGAACCGGCCCGGGCGCCCGAAGCCTTCAGTCCCTCCCTGCTGACTGTAACTCGTGCTTCCGCTCACGAACCAGCCGTCTCCTGGACTTGAGTCATCCAGCTGGTCAAGGTAAAGCTGGCTGCCGACGTGAAGGTTCCTTGTGCTGGAAAGGGTGATGACTGTCGTTCCCATGGCATAGCCTGATGTCCAGCTTGCAGTGTTCTTCGGGCTGAGGCCATAGTTGTCATCGCCGTTGTTGATGTAGATTGTCGCCCCGAGCCCTGCCCCGTCTCCAGCGCTGCTCCAGACCAACTGGGTCTGGTCAGCCCCTGCACCGCGCAGCGTCACGTTCTTTTTGTTGTTGAATTCTATCTGTCCCGCTATGTTGTATGTGCCGGAACTTAGGTACACTACCTGGTTGGCAGGACAGTTCTGGATGGCAGAATTGATCTGCGAAAGAGTCGCTCCGGGACTGAGTGTTGCACAGACAGTTGTCCTGTCGGGTATCCCTCCGGGAACACCTGCCTGCGACCAGTCGATCCTTCTGTCCGGAGATATTATGCCAGCACCAGCCCAGTTTGCAAAAACAAATAATCCAATCAGCAGAACAATTCCAAAAACAGTTGCCCTCTTTTTCACAGAATTACTTTGATATAATGGATATTTAAATTTTGCCTTTAGCACCCGTTCTTCCATTCGCCGATGGCTGCGATCAAGTCACCGATCGTGACGTTGCCATGCTTCCATTCAGAGATATAATATGCCAATTCTCCATTTGAAACAACTGAATCTCCATCGCTGTCTGCTGCCGATGCACATGAACCAGCAGGAGAACTAATGAGACAGCCTGGCATAAGTCCCTGTTCATAACAATATTGAGCAGGGATCATGCTTACATATCCGATTACATCTGGTCCTATAGCGGGCCATTGTAGATTTCCAAACCACGCTGGCTTTGAAGTCAGAAAAAGTGAACTTGGCAGGTTATGGTCAGAAATGCCTGAGTTCCACAAGACAGAATTTGATACATAATCATAATTACCGTGAAGAATCGCCGTTGTATATGAAGAGTTACCCCATCCGCTCATGCAATTATCCTCAACACCACTTACATGACCAAACGAAAAACTATAAGCTACTGCATCATATGAAGTAGACTGCGGGCAGATGGTCGTTGTCTGCATGCCCATAGGAGTCCCTCCATTATAGATCGTGAGTGCAAGCATTTCAGGGCTACCGACCGCATTGCCAAGGATGTTGTAATGCGTAGAAGCAAAGCCGAGGCTGATTGCGCGGTTTGCCTGCACAGCCCAATGGCAGTCAGTGGTCTCTGGACTACGGACACTACCAGTAGGCTCACAAATAAGTGTTGTTCCTCGCATGTTATTCCTAAATACAGTGTTATGGCTGGATGAGCCCCATATGCCGTCTGGAGCAAAAGTCGCCATGCTATTGCCCTCGTACAGATTAAACATAGGATGCGCGCCATGCATGGACATATCCATAATCAACACATTTGTAGCACCCTGATCAAAACAACCGTCCAGATAATTATATGCAATAACATTTCCAGAGGCTCCCCAGTTAAGCATTATTGCTGAATGCAACCTCCTTAAAACATTGTTCTCCACCAGAAACCCGCTTGACTTTTCAGCAATAAAAACATCGGCATCAGTTGTGCCAGGAGTATGATGATATGCATCATGAAAGTAACTATCTCTGATCTCTCCTCGATAAGCAGACAAGGCCTCAAGATGATCTCCGTCAGTATAATCGCTTTCTATGCCTTTAACCCAGCAATACGCAGATCCGTCCATCCTTATGTTTGCAGTATAACCTGTATTATACATTGAAATCTTAAGGTTTTCCAAGCCCGCATACTTTGCTACTGCATTAAATCCTGTAGCATACGGAGTAAGAGTGTAATTCATGTAGAGCCCCGGTGATATCCCAACAGTATTTCCATTAACGGTTGTGACCTCAACAATCTGACCCATAACACGCGTCCCGCCCCATAAATCACACCATGTGCAACTAGTGCTTCCCTCACTACTCTGTATAGTCGCTAGATCTGGATCATTAAGCTGAGTAACCATCAGATAAGATCCAACTGAGATCCCGCTTGCATCACTTAGTGTAATGGTCTGTGAACCTTTTGTAGAACCGCCTGTTATCGAGACAGAATTCGAGGGTGAAGGAGTTGCGCTATTTCCAAAAGAGATAAGTGAAGAGCCTGAACCCTGAGCATGAATTACTGTATTACTGCCTTCTCCTCTGAGTGTTACATTACTGGGAATCCTGATTGTACTACTCACAAGATACGTGCCTGCAGGGATATAAACTGCCTGATTTGCAGGGCATGAATTAAGTGCTGATTGTATTGCGCTTGTTGCATCAGTCGTGCCACTCCCATAGGTTGTACTATCTATTACAGCACAAATCGTTGTCCTGGAGGGTATTCCTCCAGGAATCCCCACCTCATGCCAGTCAATTGTCCTGTCAGACGGAAGAGTATATGCGCTAACACCCCCCACAAGTCCAACTACAATAAACATCCCGACAATCAAAAACAAAAACCCGTTTCCCATACTAATAACAATAACTTATAATCCGCATTATTAAATATTATGTTTTTGCAAGACGGTGTAAGATTGTAACCTAATGCTGAGAAAACAGCTGCTGGGTGATCACGCCGTGCACATCTGAATCTTCAAGAGCGGCTATCGACTGCAGTTCCACGACCGAGTCCTTGTGCAGCTCATCAATGCTTTTGCATCCTGCGCTGCTGAAGGAAGACTTCAGCTTGAGCAGGGTCTCTCCCAGGTGGTCATACATGGAACCCACATGGGGAACAAAGCCCTCGACTCCCTCCTCAAAGAAAAGCTCGGATCTTGTCTCATAACGGCCGTAGTTTCTTGCACGGGCAGATGCCTCCATCCAGTATTCCTTCAGAGGCCCCATCGTCGGGTGCTGCCTCAGGCCGCCTGCCGACTCTGTAAACTGTGCAAAGAAGCGCCCCATCATCACAGAGTCAGCGCCTAGCGCAAGCGCTACAGCTATCTGCCCTGAATTTGCGATGCTGCCGTCTGATATCACCGGGATGTACCTGCCTGTCCGGCTGAAATGATCGTCCCTTGCAAGGCAGATGTCGATCAGGGCAGTGGCCTGGCCCCTGCCTGTGCCTTTCTGTGCCTGGGTGATGCACCCAGAGCCTATGCCCATGCCGACCTTGACTGCATCAAACCCAGCCTCGGCAAGAAAATCGAACGCCTCGGCGGTTATAACATTGCCGCCGACAACGCTTATGCTCTTTGATCTTTTTCTTATGTATTTGAGGGTCTCGGCCTGGAAATCGCTGTAGCCGTCAGATGAGTCGATAAATATGACATCAGCTCCGGCACTGATGACAGCGTCTATCCTCTTCCTGTCAGCCGGCTGGGTCGAGACAGCAGCCGCAACAAGATACCTCTTGCCCTCGTCAACAGAGCTATTGGGAAAATCAAGGTGCTTCTCCATGTCCTTCTTGAAAACCATAAGTTTGAGATTATTTCTCTTATCCACAATTGGCAGCACATCAATGCCGTGCTTTACCATCTTCATGTTCGCATCATGCAGGCTTATACCGACTCCTGCTGTGATCACTTTCGTCGCCATGTGCTGGCTGACCCTGTCCTGCGCATGCTCCCTTATGTCGAAATTTTTCCTGGTTATGATGCCAATCAGCCTGCCGTCACCTTTCCCGTTAGATGTTACAGGAAACTTTCCGTAACCCTTCTCTTTTATTATCTTTGCAATGCCAGAGATCTTGTCATCCCTTGATACTGCCACCACATCTTTCTGGAAGCCTGCCTTGAACCGTTTTACGTCTTTTATGATGCCTGCCTGCTCATCAATGGGGATGCTGCATGGTATCACGCTGATCCCGCCGTGCTGCGCGAGCGCTATGGCCATCCTTTTTCCGGAAACAGCCTGCATAGCAGCGCTGATAAGCGGGATATTGAGGTGTACGTGCCCCCCGGAAGAGCAGCAGAGCCTTGTCCTGAGGCTGACTTTTGGAGGGATAGAGCCGGCAGATGTCCTGCCTGTGAGCAGCCTGTACTGCTTGAGGCTCCGGCTTGGCTCATAGATTATCTTTTTTGCCATTGATGCACTGGCTTAAAAACAATATTTAAATATTTTTCTATCCCGGAATGGTAACATGTCCGGCGCACCAAAAATTTTATATTTCATGCCTGCTTTCCCTCCTTTTGGTGATATATAATGGCCATAGGAATGCCTGAAGTTATTGTCATTCTCATCATTGTCCTTATACTCTTCGGGCCGAAAAAACTGCCCCAGCTTGCGCGGTCAATGGGCAGGTCGGTCGGTGAATACAAGAAGGGCCTTGCAGATGAGGAGGCCAGCCAAAAAGGGAAGAAGATGAAAGGATAGCCTGGTCCTTGTCCAGCCTGTCAAACTGCTCAACTGCATATTTCCGGACAGAAACAATAGCAGGTGATTCACTCTGCATTCTACGGTAGCAGGAACTTTTTATTCGCATATGGTGTGATTCTTCAATGCCAGGATATCTTTCTCGTAAATCTCTTTTGGAAAGAACTTGTAGAACGAGTTTGACCTTACCTGGTTCTTCTTCAGCAAGGTATGGGCGGTCGGGCTTCCGTGCACAATGCTCTGCAGGTATGAGTTGACGTCCTGAAGCTGGACCTCCATGATAAAATCGGTCGGGTTATCGACCAGGAACATATACCTTTCCTTTAGCTCTTTCTGGGCATGACTGTTGCCTTTTGTAAGCTCAACCATCTTCTGGACATGATCTAATGCTGGATGCGGCAATGTTATGTCATATATGGCCTTCCATACGAAGTAGTCTTTTGAGGAGTACCTGCTCAGGGTTCTCCTGCCGAACTTATGGTATGAGTTCTTCTCCTTTTTTCGGGTCGAGCTGCCGCCGAGGAAGGATTCAAGGAAGTCTATCATATTCTGTATATCATCTTCGGAATTGACCACTATCTTAACGCCGATGACATCACGGACCTGGTTGGGGAACTCAAGGTTCTTGCGGACCATCTTTTCCACAAAAGAGGTGTAGTCGGTCTTGTCGTCCTTCTTGAGCTTGTTCCTTATCTCCATATGCACTATCTCTATTCCTTTAGGGGTCATGAAAGGCACATAATCAAATACCTGCATAGGATAGCCCTTGAGGGCGATGCACTGCCTAGACCTCATGTCTTTTTTCCATTGTTCAAGTGCTGTCTTCTTACCCTCAGAGAACCTCACCTTGTTCACAGGGTCAAGCCAGAAATGCAGCCTCTTCCGGCTTTTCCTTTCGTGGCCGAGCCTCTTCCTGAGAGCCTTCCAGACACTTATCATCTTATCGTCCATTTCCTGCACGAGAACGCTTCTCCTGATCCTTGCAATGAGGATTATAAGCCCAAGCTTGCGCAGGATCTCGAACCTCAGCCTCGCATCATCGCTGTCCCTGTATAGCTGAAGCATCCTGTAAAAGTCATGGCACTTCCTGACCTCTTCCTTTTCCCGGAGAATAGATACCAGCTCCTTGGGAAAATCCGCCCATTTAAGAACCCCGTCTATGACCTCTGAAACATTGCCTGAATATTCCCTGAACAGCGCCCTGTTCTGCTCGTATGTCTTTAGGTGTGTTATATCATTGAACTTGATGTTGAGATAAGAATTGAGCCTCTGCCTGATGATGCTTTTCTCTGACCTGTCCTTGACAAACTTCAGGAAGATCAGCTTTTCATGGTTATTGGCAGTAATCATCGGGTCCATATGGGCAAACAGCTCCCTGAACCTTGCCTGGTCCTCAGGGACAGACTTGTACAGGGAGTCAGCTGTTAGAAGTACACCTATCATCTCATTGCTCAGTCCGGGATTGCATTCCAGCAGGAGTGCAATCTCATCATTGTAATTGTGTATGCTCATAGACAAATCCCCCGATTGGGGTATAATGCATTAACATTTATAAAAATTATGCAAAAAACATCAAAATAAAAGTATGCTGAGATGCTTGCGAACTGCAATTCTTTTGAGGTAAATTTTAAAATATATGGAATATTCCTTTATACAATGGACCCAACTCCTCTAGACAAAAACGCATTAAAGAGCCTGGAACCGAAACTACTCGGTATGCTGGAGAATATCGCTCTTGATGAGGCATCGGATAATGTACATCCAACATTCAAGGTGGGAGAGAGCCAACTTACCGCAGAACAGATGGCAGATAATATAAGAAGTAACACACAGTATGCACCTGAATGCCGTGAAGTGGCATACATATTATACCTGGCAAGACTGGGAAATTCCAAAAAATATAACTCATAATATAGCCATATTACCTGAATTCTGGCTTTTTATACGAAGAATAACAATATTTTTATATCCGGCCCGCATAAGCAGGGGTGGGGTGATAGCATGTATTCACGCAGTACACTTATCAGGGTTCTTAAGAGAGACCTCAGGGCTGAGCTTCGGGCAATCAGGTTCTATGCAAACAATATCGAAAAGCTGAATTACAGGGAGAACAAAAAGAGGATCGATGAGCTTGCGCTCGGCTCGATCAGGCATGCTGAGATTCTCATGAAAAGGCTTCTTGCACTCGAGAAAGGATCAGGATGCACGCTGACGAAAAAGATGATGAGAAGGGCGCTGAAAGAGGAGACTGCCCTGCGGGAGCTCTACGCATTTGAGCTCATGAGGATCGACAACCCCGATGTGCTAAAGGCAGTCAATACCCTGATTAAAGAAGAGACCAGGCACAAGGAGACAGTAAGGTCTTTGCAATAGCTCTATTCAACAACACCAAACCCCTCTGACTCCCAGTCGATGATCCCGCCAATCATGTGGTATACCTCACTGAACCCAAGCTCTTCCAGAAGGGAAAGTACTGCACTGGTCCTGCTTGCGGTCCTGCAATAGATCAGGTATGTCTTGTCCTTGTCCAGCCTGTCAAGCTGCTCCTTAAAATCATCTGAATAGAAATCAATAAGCACTGCATCCTGGATATGGCCCGAGTCGTATTCCATCCTGGTCCTGATATCAAGGACTACAAAATCCTCGTTGCCCTTATTTTTCTGGATAAGCTCGTATGCTTCAGCCGACCCGATATCCTTTATCATAACAGTTGCAGGTTTTTTACTTGTATATAAATTTTTCAGTGCTGTTTGGTCAGGTTTCTAAATAAGTCTTTGATGAAAAAATTTCAATCTCACATTCGAGAAAAATCAACATTGCACCATCAAAAAACCGTAAAGGACACTAAGTTTATATACCCAAGGCTCTTATCAGAGCTGATGGCCAGGAAATCAAAGGAGATATGGAAAACATACAAGAACGTGTTTGACCTGTTTACCGAGCGCACAATATTCAGGCTGATGGCCAGGAATATAATAGACGGGCTGGAGAGCCCTGTCAAGATAGGAAAGGAATCAAATGTATTTTCAGCGCTGAGCGGTGACAGGCGAGTGATCGTCAAGATATACCGGCTTGAGTCATGCGACTTCAACAGGATGTATGATTATATAAAGCAGGATGTGCGCTTTGTGCACCTTAAAAAAAAGAGGAGAGACATCATATTCGCATGGGTGCAGCGTGAGCACAGGAACCTGATGAAGGCAAGAGAGGCCGGGGTTCGGGTGCCGACACCGATGGCGTATCTCAATAATGTACTCGTGCTTGAATTCATAGGAGACAGCAGCATCGCGCTGCAGCTCAAGGATGATATCCCTTCCGACAAAAAAAAATTCTTCGATGAGCTCGTCAGGAACATAAAAAGCCTGTACGATGCGGGGCTTGTGCACGGCGACCTGTCAGAATTTAACATCCTGAACTACAGGCAGGGCCCGGTCCTGATCGATTTTTCCCAGACAACGCCGGTCAGGAGCCCGAACTCGGGGGAACTCCTGAGAAGGGATATCAACAACCTGTGCAGGTTCTTCAACAAGATCGGGCTGAAGGCCGAGCCGGACAAAATACTGGAAAAGATCGTATCAAAACAAAATATTTTTAAATAATAAACGTGCTATTGAGATATATCAGGATATTATATGCAAGGGAGGACGAAAAAATGAGGGTCAATTTGATTGCGTGTTTTGCGGTATTTGTGATGGTTGCAGCACTTACAGGCTGCCAGACCAATGAACAGAAAGTTATAACACCTGTTGTGACAGAGCCAACTGCCAACGAGCCGGCAGCGACAGCGCCAACTGAGAACGGAGTGATTAGGGTATTTTCAGCAGACGAAGTGGATGCCGGCGGTACAGTAGATGTCAAGCTCTACATAAACCTTGATCCCGGGCAGACATACTATATCGTAGATGAGGCTGTACCTGCAGATTTTACAGTGACAGGTAATAAGGCAAACAAAGACAACCACATAAAGCTGGTCGAGATACAGAATGCCAAGAGCAACGTGTATGAGTATAGTATTCAGGCGCCCGAAGAACCTGGGACCTACACTTTCGGTGGTGAATATGCACTGGAAGGGATGGACAAGCCTGTGCAGATAATGGGAGCAGCCAAGATAACCGTCAGATGATAAAGCATGGCAGGACAGGTAGAGGATTCTTGATCATAACATCTATCCTCTATGTGCTTGTTTTTTTATTCTATTATAATTCTTATGACCTGGATATGCACCATGTTCCTGCCAGGATCGAGCGGCCATTATCAACCATCACCGGAAATGTCATGAGCGACGGCTCAACAGTTGAACGAAGATTTTCCTCTGCAACCGTAAACCCGGGCGATACTGTTACAGTCTACCTGGATGTTACCATATCACAGGGCCCTCAAAGCCACACATATTATGCAATAGAAGAATATGTTCCGTCCAGCCTTACTATAGTCAGTAGTGGCACTGGCTCAAAGAATGGCCACACTATCAGATGGATATATATAAACGACACTGAACAGGCCCCATCTGTGACATATAGCTATACTGTGAACGTGCCCTCAGCAGGGAACCATGATTTTGATGGCATATTCTGGATCGAAGGGATGAGCAGTGATGCGACAACAGAAGGAGATACAAGGATAACCGCCAGCAGCTGCACGCCCACAGGGCCTGAGTACTGCGACGGCCAGGACAATGACTGCGATCCCGGAACACCTGACGGCTCAGATGAGTCATGGTACAGCCAGCCATGCGACGGCCCGGATTCTGACCTTTGCAAAGAAGGGGTCTTCCAGTGCGTATCAGGTAATAAGGTCTGCTCAGATAATACGCCTAACACTGCGGAAATATGCAACGACAACAAGGATAATGACTGCGACGGAAATACTGACATGCAGGATACCGACTGCTGGGAGTGTACAGATAACGGTGACTGTGATGATGGTCTGTTCTGCAATGGCGATGAATATTGCTCCGGTCACAAATGTTATACCACCCCCCGAGTCATCGACGATAATGTGGACTGCACTGTGGACAGCTGCGATGATGGTTCCGACACAGTCATCCATACACCGGACAACAGCTATTGCAGTAATGGTTTATGGTGCGATGGCCAGGAGACATGTGACGCCGTAAACGGCTGCACAGCCGGCACTGCACCCGACTGCAGCGACCAGTACTCGTGCACTGATGATTACTGCAACGAGAGCGGCGACAAGTGCCAGCATTCGAAAAATGACAACAACTGCGCTGCAGGCGAAAGCTGCGAGCCTGTGTATTTCGGCGCGCCTGACGGCTGCGGCATCATCTCAGGATGCACCGGCGCACAGGACGGGACATTATGCGATGATGGGATATACTGCAACGGCGTTGATGAGTGCCAGTCCCAGGCATGCGTAAATGTCGGGCCTGCTGTAGACTGCGATGATAATGTGCCCTGCACAGATGATGTATGCAGTGAATCTGCAAAAGACTGCGTCCATGCTGCAAATAACGCGTTATGTGATGACGGCAAATGGTGTGACGGCAATGAGTACTGCGATGCCTCTGCAGGCTGCCTGAACGGCACTGCACCCAGCATCGATGATAATGTGGATTGTACTGTAGACAGCTGTGACGAGAGTAATGATGTCGTTGTACACACGCCTACTGACAGCCTTTGTGATAACAGCCTGTGGTGCGACGGCCAGGAGACATGCGACGCCGCAGACGGCTGCCAACAAGGAACTGCGCCTGACTGCAGCGACCAATACTCATGCACTGATGACTCGTGCAATGAAAACGCAAACAGATGCGACAATATTGCAAATGATGCCAGCTGCCCTTCAGGAGAAAGCTGCGCGCCGCTGTATTTCCCTGATAACACGGGCTGCGGGGCCATCGTCGACTGCACAGGACAGCCAGACGGGACACTATGCGATGACGGGGTATACTGCAACGGTGTTGATGAATGCCAGTCCCAGGCATGCGTAAACATCGGGCCAGTGGTGGACTGTGATGATGGTGAATCATGTACAGATGATATGTGCAATGAAAGCGCAGAGCGCTGCGATTCGATCCCGATAGATGATGATGGCGACAGCTATGACATCTGCTCAGGCAGCAACCAGGACTGTGATGATAGCCGCGCCAGCGTCAACCCTGGAGAATCTGAGAACTGTAACAACGGCAGGGACGATGACTGCGACGGTCAGACAGACATCAATGACTCCAGCTGTTCTTTCTGCACATCGGGCGATAAACAACTATGCCCAAAACAGCAGGGTGTATGCTCTGGCTCAAAGGAGACATGCACAGAGGATGGTGAGTGGCCTGGCTGTGGTACAAGCGTATATTCCTCCTGGAATTCAAAATACCAACCACAGGAAACAAGTTGTGATGGCAAGGATAATGACTGCGACGGCAAAGTCGATGAAGGATGCAGCAGTTCGACCAGTACCAGAAGCTCCAGTAGCACAAGCAGCAGCACAAGTACAGGCACGACCACTACGAGAACAAGAACAACGACAGAAGATACATCTTCACAGACAGGCAGCACTGCACGCACTCGCACCACACCTGAATCAGAGAACCAGTCACAGTCAGTAAGAGCCGGATCGTCCAGAAGCAGTGAGGAAGGCGAGAAAGCGATAAGCGACGAGCAGCCAAAGACTATCGATGAGGTGCTGGACGAGAATTCCAAGTCAAATAATACTATGTTTTATATACTGTTTGCGGTCCTTATCTTTATAGGGATTGGATTATTATTTTATTTCAAGAAGAGGAAGATCAATTTCAACCCGCCTCCCGGCCCTCCGCAATACAGGATGCTGGGGCAGGGCCAGCCTCCACCTCCTCAATCATTGGACAGTGATCAGCAGAAGATCATGGAGATGCAGCAGCAACTTCGCGGTTTCAGATGAAAGGCTGGCCAGGTATGGATTACGGCTGTTTCTATTTGTCGGCATCCATGGCATTAATCTCCTTGTTGACAACTATCTGTATGCTGCTGTCCAGTGACTGGGCTGACTGCCTGTCTTTTTCAAAATCAGCACCATGATAGGAATACCTGAATATCTCGAGTCCAAGTCCTGGAAGCTCCATTTTGTCCTGGTACAGGAAACCTAATTCACTAAGCTGATCATTGTATTTATCATAAAAAATCCCGTTTCCGCCCATGTACCTTATCAGGCAGTCAATCGTCTCATCCATCCTGCACCTCTATAGCTGACAGCCTTATCAGCCTGCACAAGGCCGCAGCCGAATCTTGCCCAGTAATCCGGATCGTTTGGGTTCCCTAGCTCCAGACAGGTTTCCTCAATTATTTTCTGGAACCTGTCCTTCCCTGTCCCGCTTCTCATAGAGCGGACAAGCGCTGCGCTGCCCACAATGTGCGGCGTAGCCATCGATGTCCCGCTGAGCATGCCATACTGGCCTGATGGCATCGAGGAATATATCTTCACACCTGGAGCAGAAACATTATTGGTATGATAAATGTTGCTGAAATCTGCATGATCATTGTTCCTGTCAACTGCTGCCACAGCTATTACGCAGTCATAAGATGCAGGATAGCTTGGCCCGAAATAGTCATTGCCTGCCGCAGCCACGCATATCAGCCCTTTTTCATAAGCCTGCCTGAAGACATCATACTCCATGGGCGAATCTGCTGCTGAGCCAAGGCTGAAGTTTGCAACATCCACGCTGTTCGTTATGCACCAGTCAACCCCTAGCAGGATGCCGTCCAGGCTTCCCCTGCCGTTCTCGTCAAGCACACGGACAGCATATAGTGTGCAATCAGGGGCTACTCCTGTTGACATACCGGCAATGGTCCCTGCAACATGGGTCCCGTGGTATTGCCTGTCCATGGGGTCATTCGTATTTTCGATGAAGTCATAGCCCTTGTTTGTCCCAAACCTGTCCCTCAGCTCATGATGCTCATAATCAATACCGGTGTCGCAGACAGCGACACTTACCCCCTGGCCTGTGGTGGTGGAATTCGCCTTGTCAGCGCCGATATTTACCAGGTTCCAGAGCACCTGCCTGTGCCTCGCCCTGATCGGAACGACCTTTGGGCTTTTGCCGTGGCTTAAAAATTCCGCGACTATCTCAGGGATATATACGCCATGCGCATAGGCAATGTTCCTTGTACCAGACAGCAGTACCGAGCATCTCCGGCTGAACTTTCCAAGCTTTCCGGATTTCACGACTGAATAGAGCTTCCGGGCATCTCTCTCACTGCCTCTCACCACAAGATACGGAAAGTTGATCAGCGGCCTGACCATCATACCTGTCTCTTTTTCAAGGTTATGTGCGCCATCCTGAGCACGCCTGGAATAGCTGCCAAACCTCTTCATGCTGATTATCAGGCTTCTTGAACCAGAGGGCATGAGCTCCCTGTCAATCCTCTGCTGCATGGTCCAATGCTTTTTGCTGTGATATGCATTCGTGACCGTATCTCTCCTAAGCTCTGAGCTCATGTCATCGATAAACGAGCCAAGGGTGAAGCGCTCAAGCAGGCCGTGGCGATAATCAAGATACCTGTATATTATCTCGCCTGTTGATTCACTGGTTCGGCTTATCCTGCTTTTTATCCTTGCTTTCCTCAGGCCCTGAAGAATAGAGGACCCCTTGTCCAGCTCATGCTGGCCGCGTTTAAGGGTTTCCTCAAACTCAAGGCTCCTGAGCAGCAGCTCATAAAACCCTGCATTTGACTTTAGAACGGCATGATTAAATTTACCTCTTTTTTTGTACTCTTGTGGGGGGATGGAGAATTCAGTCTCAGGAGAAAACAGTGTCTTGGCTCCATATTTGTCTATGAAACCGAACTGAGGGTTGTGGGCATCACCATCGGAGATCCCGTAGAGTATCTCAAGCATGTCCTCAAGCCGGGATGAAGAAGAGAGCCTAAATCCGGAATCGAGCTGTCTTTGCAGCCTGGAGCTGACAGTTTTTCCTGAAGGCAGTATGAAACCAAGATCATCAACCGGATGCTGGGCTGGATATCTGCCAAGCTGCAGCTTTGACAGCCTGAAGCTGCGCTTCTTGTATCTCCCGATAAATAGTTCGGTCTTTTTCTCTGTATAGCAGGCCTTCAGCTCGTCTTCAATTCCGGCCTCGTTTATGCCTTCTATTATCTCTACAAGGCTGCTGTTCTTCCCGTCGAATGCGAGAATAGTGTTGCCGACAGAAAACAGGCTCTGGCTGTCATTTTTTGCCAGGAAGACTATGCCTCTGGATGACCTGCAGCAGAATATGCCTTTCATGCATCAGCGTCATCAAAACCGATAATAAAGAGATTATTGCTGTTTTTCCGGCAGCCCTCCGGCAACAGGAAATAAATATGCAGGTTTTTTGCAAATAATGACCCTATGGTAAAAAAATCCGAAAATTATCTTTTTCTCCTGAAAATAAAATAAAAGAACTAAAACAGAGCCAATAAATGATCAATCAATATCGATTTCTGTAGCATCACTCTCCCGGGTAAAGAGACCCTCCTGCTTTATCTCCTCTGTGACATGATGCTCTTGTATCGACAGCGGAGAAAAGCGGTCCAGGCTTTCAATAAAATCATAAAGTCCGACCATGTCCTGAAAAACAGCATCGACATAAAAACTGTCGCCCCTAAGGCTGAAAACAGAATTGACATTGCTATGCTGGATAAGATACTCCCTGAGCTCTTTTTTCCTCTTTGCCATGACGATCAGGTTCACCCTCATGTAATATCCAAGC
>CAZPXC010000004.1:34778-41043 GCA_964590935.1 uncultured Methanosarcinales archaeon | reverse complement strand
CCAGCATGGTGATGAGCCCGCAATAAAGCAGCTTGCAGCACAGTTCAGGGGAAAAAAGGTCTATATGCCAAAGGTTGGCGATACTATTGATATTTAAAGAGGTGATAAATATGAAATTCAAGGTCAGGGAAATTCTCGATTCGATAGATGAGAATGACCTCTACAAGATGCAGAGTGATCTCTCACACGGCGGGGTCTTTCTGAAAAAGCTGGTTGATGACAGGCTCAAGCAGCTGGAGACAAAAAAGCAGGCATTCTGCACCACATGCGGGCAGCCGTTGCACAGCAAGTTCAGCACCTATACTCTTCTATTCGGCCCCGAAGACTTTAAGAAAAAGGCATCGTTCTGCGAGATAGACTGCCTGGAATATTTCCTGAGAGGGCTGAGGGAGATGAACCGCGCCATAAGGCAGAAGGGTGATATGGAGAATGGTGTATAAAAAGCTGATAAGGCTATATACCGGCAGGAAGCAGAAGCTTCAGGCTATGCTTGGCAGCAACTCAGCAAATCTCAAGCCGGAAAGGATGCAGCAGATAAAGGGTGCTGTCGACGAGATTGACCTTTTCCTTCTGACACTGAGTCAGTACCAGGATAAGGTGATCAAGGCCAATTTTGAGAGGCAGCTCGTGTCAGGGCCGCAAAAGACAGGCATATTGAGCAGGCTGGGAAAGATGCTGGGCGGCATTAACAAGACGCCAAATGCAGCCAGTGCGCAGGCAGCTGCTGTCAATAATCTCAATCTGGGGGAACTGCCCATCGACAAGGTGCCATCATGAAAGAAAAAACCCGGAGCAATGATGATGTATACAATGACTGGCTTGACTACATAAAGAAGAGAAACAGCTACTATAAGGAGAAAACCAAAACATAAAAAGCCCCTATTGTTTCTATATATAATGCAAGCCAGCGGATATTTTAATGAGCTGATCCAGGCGATAAAGCAGAAAAGGCTCTCGAAGGACGCTCTTTCCAGGCTCAAGCTCAGGCTGTGCAGGAAATATGGCCTTAAGCATATACCGACGGACATAGAGGTTCTGCTAAATGCCAGCGTCAGTGATATAAACATCATTAAAAAATATCTGAGGACCAAGCCGACCAGGAGCCTGAGCGGGGTTGCTGTCGTCGCTGTGATGACAAGGCCATACAGGTGCCCGCATGGCCGTTGCATAACATGCCCGGGCGGGCCTGGCTCTGAGTTCGGCACTGTCCCGCAGAGCTACACAGGCAAAGAGCCTGCCACGAGACGCGCTATAAGAAACAGCTATGACCCTTATCTGCAGATATTCAACAGGCTTGAGCAGTACATTGCCTCAGGGCATTCAGTGGACAAGGTCGAGCTGATAATAATGGGCGGGACATTCATCGCAAGGCCCAGACGATACAGGGACAGATTTGTCATGCTGTGCTACAGGGCGATGAACGACTTTTCCAGGATATTCTATAAGAATGGCGTCCTTGATATCATCAAATTCAGGGAGTTTTTTGAGCTGCCGGGCGATATCGAGGAAAAGGGCAGGATGCGCCGGATCAAAAAGAGGGTGCGGGCGATGAAGTCGTCAGGCGCAAAAAAGAGTCTTGAATATGAGCAGAGAAAAAACGAGGTTGCTGCTGTAAGATGCGTGGGCCTGACAATAGAGACAAGAAGCGACTATGGGAAGCTAAAGCAGGGCAGTGAGATGCTCAGGCTTGGCTGCACAAGGGTGGAGGTTGGTGTTCAGTCTGTCTATGATTCTGCGTTGAGGATGATGGAGCGCGGCCACACGACAAAAGACAACATCGAGTCCATCAGGATACTAAAGGACCTAGGCTTCAAGATAAATGTGCATTATATGCCCGGGCTCTTTGTCTCAAAGAAAAAAGACCTGGCTGGGATGAAGCAGCTCTTCTCTGACCCTGATTACAGGCCTGACATGCTCAAGATCTACCCATGCATGGTCCTTAAGGGGACAAGGCTCTATGATATGTGGAAAAAAGGCAGGTACAGGCCCCTTGGCACAAGGCAGGCAGCAGAGATTATCTCCAGGTTTAAGGAGTCTGTCCCTGAATACTGCAGGATAATGAGGGTGCAGAGGGATATCCCTACATATGCCACTTCTGCAGGGGTTGACAGGACCAACCTAAGGCAGTATATACAGGAAATAATGAAAAAAAATGGCACAAGGTGCAGATGCATCAGGTGCAGGGAGATTGGAAGGTCAGGAAAACCACTTGGGCATATAAAGATTGAAGAGATGCAGTATGAGGCTTCGAAAGGCGATGAATTCTTTATCTCTGCAGTAAGCGGGGATAATATTGCCGGGTTCTGCAGGCTGAGGTTCCCGTCCATGTATCTTAGAAAGGAGATTGGTGCGAAGAGCGCCCTTCTCAGGGAGCTTCATGTCTATGGCCTTGCCATGGGCATAGGCAGGAAAGGCCCTGTGCAGCACAGAGGCCTTGGCAGAAAGCTCCTTTTAAAGGCAGAAAAGATTGCCCTTGCCAATGACAAGAACAAGATGGTGGTAATATCAGGGATCGGCGCAAGGGAGTATTACCGAAGGCATGGCTACAGGAGAGAGGGGCCTTATATGGTAAAAAGGATTTAGATGATAGAAATCAGGTTCTTATCGCCTTTTCCAAAGGTAGCGCATAATTTGATTGTAATGCCTATCTGACTGGTCAGAATACTTGTCAAGAGGTGGTAAAATTACTGGCCGCTTCGTGTCTGGGATGTATGTCATGCTGCAGTACCTGCGCATAAAATCAGAAGGGTCCCTGACAATATTCCTTACCGTGTTAAGGATTGCACTGGCATTGTTAGGCCCGCCTTTCCTGGCGATGAATCTAACAAACTCAATGCCATTTCTGATCCCATCGAGCATCCCCTCCAGGCTATGATTCTCCCAATTGGTCACGATGCCGAAAAAAGAGCATGAGATGCTTGCATTCAGCATCAGGCTGTTGAAATAATTCATCCCTTTTTCATCATAGATATTCCCATCAGGGCCTGCATACTCTGATATGACCAACCTCGGTCTTCTGTTCCTGATGAGTTTCATTGCAGAGCCATGGTCGTCAGTCATGCTGACGTCTATGCCGGCTTGGTTAAACTTTCTCAATAGCCCTGAGGCATAATAATAATCCATGCCATGATCAACAATCAAAACATCCGGTCTCATTGTAATTAAGGGGAATTATCCGATATTTTTAATAATTTCGTAATATTTCTCTATAAAATGGCTCATCCAGACGAAATTGAGTTTAAACAGCGGTTTATAGAGAGATACTCTGCCTTGACTGATTTTGAGGCATTTAAGAAGATATCCATGACATTTCTCAGGAGGAGCATAAGGGTAAACACCCTTAAGATTGGCATAGCAGCGCTTAAAAAGAGGCTGGAAAATGACTGGGAGCTGACACCTGTTCCATGGTGCAAAGAAGGCTTCTGGATCGATCATAAGGGCAGGGGCGATGATTACAGGAGAGACATCGGGAACCTTATTGAACATTCTTTAGGCTATATATTCATCCAGGAGGCTGCATCCATGATCCCTCCTGTCGTGCTTGATGCAAAGCCTGGCGAGCATGTCCTGGACATGTGTGCATCGCCCGGCTCCAAGGCAACGCAGATCGCACAGTATATGAAGAACCAGGGCGTCCTCGTGGCAAATGACTACAGGAGCGACAGGATGAAGGCCCTGGGCCTCAATATCCAGAGGATGGGCATCACCAACTGCCTGACCACCATGATGGAGGGAAGGTTCTTTAAGGGCCTGGAGTTTGACCGCATACTCCTGGATGCCCCATGCTCAGGTACAGGGACTATAAGGAAATCTCTCAAGACCCTCAGGATCTGGAACCCTGTGATGATAAAGAGGCTTGCCGGAACCCAGAAACAGCTGATAAGGACAGCTTTCGACAATATCAGGGCAGGAGGGACATTGGTGTACTCGACGTGCAGCCTTGAGCCTGAAGAGAATGAGGCTGTGGTGGATTCCCTGCTTGAGAATGCTCCTGATGCGCATCTCGAGGCGTTTAGGCTAAAGGGCCTGAAGAGATCAGAGCCTGTTAATGAGTTTAACGGCAGAAGATTCAGCAGCGAGATAGGCAAATGCCTCAGGATATGGCCCCAGGACAACGACACTGAGGGGTTTTTTGTCGCGAAGATAAGGAAAGGAAGAGCGTAGCTATTTTGCAAACACCAGCTTGAATTCTGTGCCATGATCCAGTTTTCCGTTGTATTTGTTGACAGAATCTGTTACTGTGTTGTAGAATAATGGTATCTTGCCCGGCTCAGCAGATACGATATCTATCCAGCCGTTGCTCAGCTCAACGATCCTTTTGGCAATCTGTAGTCCATTGATGCATGCTGAGTCTGTAGAGAACGGCTCAAATAGGAAAAGCATCTGCTCCTCCGGGATGTAGTATGAATCATCGCTTATGGTGAAAATCGAAGATGTTTTATAATCGTTGAATACAACGCTTGCCCTTACATTGGTCTTGCCTGGTTGCGCTGCATATTTTTGAGCGTCCTTAACAGCATCCCTTGATTTTTTTACTATCTGCCTCACTGGAAAATACTGGTCAGACCATAGGCTGGCTGCTTCATCAAAGTCAAATACTATCTCTAACCCAGGGATTTTGAGATTACCAATATTCATAATAAATTCATCCCTTTCAAACTTTAGCCTGAATCTGCTGTCTCCTGTGACAATATAAGCGATCGTAGCAATCCCGCTTCTCAGATAGTCATAGTCCTCCAGATATCCTTTAAAAAGTCTAGGGTTCTTCCTGAGCAGTTTATCTGCTGTCTTATCATTAAGCATTGAGTAAAGGCTGACCGGCTGTGCCTTGTTTTTAAGGTCATGCCCTATAAGGCTAAGGCCCAGGAAAGAAAAATAGTCCTCTGAAAACATCTGCTCTATTGTAATGCCCTCATGTACATTATATGTTTTGCAAAGATGATTAAGCTGCTTATACATTTTTTTTATTTTTTTAAACTCAGTTTTTATAGCTTTGCTGGTCATCATGTCAGGGCCCAGGCTTTTTTCCAGGCTGTCTGCTGATTCAAGCTTCAAGAGATCTTCCCCGATAGCCTCTATTATCTCGCTAAGTAGTGCTATTTTAACCGCCTAGTCGCATATTACCTCATCGTCGGCGCTCTCTGTCAGCGCATCATCAACATCTTCATCAACCGTAACCTTGAACCTGTGGCATTCATCATAGCTGTCGATCCCAGGGTCATAATTGTCGTCATCACACTCGACAGTCACCCTATGGCATCCGTCCTCTTCGCATGTCCTGTCGATGCCCATGCAGCGCTCAAAACCATAATCCTTGCAGTACTGCTCTATCCTGTCCTCTTCGCGCTCACTGAAGTCCTGTGCATTCTCGTTTTCCCAGACATGCCTCAGCATGTCATACTTGTCCTGCTGCTCTGTCTTGTTTCTCCATTCGAGCCACATGTCATAGCTGCTCTGCTCGGACACATTATCTGTGATGATCGCAGTCTGCATCGGGACTCCATCAGGAGAATCCACAATATAGGTTTCAGGATTAATACTTGCGGGCATTCTATAATCAGCCTTGGAATCAGTGCCTGGCTGCATACTGCAGCCTGCTGAGATCACCAGGATAAGCGCAATCATCAGGTATTTCCACTCCATTTTACCTCTGAATAGTGATAACTAATATATAAATATTGTGCTTTTTTACTATATCATTATGAGGATACACGTTTTCGGCTCATATTATGAGGGTGATTATATAGCTCTTAAACTTGCTGAACAGCTAAAGAGGGAGAGCAAGCATGAGTTCGTATTCAGCAAAGACCCGACTGAGCTGATCTATGAGGATAACATCATAATAATGGATGCGGTGAAGGATATCGACAAAGTAACTCTATTCTGGAATGTCGATGATCTTAAAGAGAGCAACATCTGCTCTGCCCATGACCTTGACCTGGGCTATTTCCTGAAGCTGGCAGATAACATGGGCATGAAAAAGAACGTGACCATAATCGGGCTGCCGATGAAGGGCGATTTCGACAGGATAAGACAACAGGTCATGGATTCACTGCAAAGGTTGCAGGAGCAGCCCGGCCTACTTTAGGGCCGTCGTGCACTTTAAATCCAGCTTTCTTTAGGTTATCTCTTACCATCCTGGCGCAGCTGTAGGTCGCAAGGATAGCGCCTTTTCTCATCCTCTGCCTGATATCGCTGAAGAATCCTTCCCCGGGCGATGCGTCCCCGCCGGGCGTCGGGGACTCGTCGTCGGCGGGCAGGGGAG
>CAZPXC010000004.1:0-34768 GCA_964590935.1 uncultured Methanosarcinales archaeon | reverse complement strand
CGAGGAACACTGCATCGAACCTTCCTGTGAGTCTTTTTATGGTTATCCTTGCATCGCCTATCATAAGTTTCATTCTTATGTTATCTGATTTATAGAGATGCTCTTTAGAGGCTGCAAGTTCCTTTATGATCTTATAATGCTTTAGCGGCGGCGAAAGAGAGCCTATCTCCTCTAGTATGCCCGAATCATTCTCAATCCCCACTATATCTATCTTACAGGAAGGATTTGCTTCAGTTGTCGCGTCGATTGCAGCGCAGGAATTATAGCCAAGGCCAAAACAGATGTCCAGAATGCTTATCTGCGGATTCCTGGCTAGTTCCGGTATGGCTGCCGGCTTTACGTATTTCTCAAATGCCTCTTCCACAGCGCCGGACATCGAATGGTAGATGTCACCATACCTCTCATTGTAGAATGTGGCAGAGCCGTCTTTGGTGATTATTTTCTGCATCTGTCACGCAACGCTTAACTCATATTTATTGATATCTAGTCTTAATATATATTCCTTATGAGCCAACATGTTTACTGAAAAATAATAATCTTTATTAACTCCGGCGTAACAACCCGTTTTGGGTGAGTGTAGAATCGCTGCTAAAACGCAAGAACCACCAAGCACGGACATCTTTGAAAATCTTGGAGTCAGATACAAGGGTGACCTGGCCCTGACAAGCTGGGGCAGGTTCTCAGGAGACCTTGTATCAAGGGTAAAGGATGTGCTTCAGATGTATTTTGGCTTTGGCCATATCGAGACACTCATCCACGAGGACCCAAAGGACATGAAGCCATATATGGACAGTGAAGCCAGGCTTGGTGTAGATAATGAGAGGCTCGAAAGGATTGCGCGCGGCAAGCATGTTGTTCTCCTAAATTATCTTAAAGTGAATGACAATAGGCTGACCCATTGCGCAAATGACATAGTAAGGCTAGCAAAACCGTTCTATGAAAAGGTTCCAGGTCTTAAGGAAAAGCTAGATGAGCTGCAAAGCCTTGCGCAGCCGGACAGGAAGAACAAGATCGCTCCGAGATTTGTATCATCAAGGTTCCATCCGCACATGATGAAGGACCAGATAATAGGCGCTGTGCATGCCCTGAAGGTCCATGGTAAGGCCAGGCATATAAGCACTGTGATGCCCGCAACAATCTTTGAGCTCTCACATTCATTCAAGAAGAATATGAAGGAAAAATCTAGGTATGAGATGCCTATGTGGGACATCTTCCTACAGGACCTTGCATATTGGGGGCCTGGTTCAGTTATTCTGGTACACCCGCATGCCAGGAGAGAAGGGCTCATCTATTCTGAAAAATATCATTTCAACCTGGTGATGGCCTATCCACAGACATTCACTCTGAACTCGAATGGATATATAATATCATCTGAAAAGTTCTTCTCTCATTTTGACCTTCCGCCAGAGCTCTTTGATCCCATCAGAGCATATATCGAGGATAGAAAGTCCCAGGTAGTTGCCAAATACAGTGACCTAAATAAAAAATACATGAGTAAAAGAAAGCCTGGTGACAGAGGGAATATCAGTTCACTGTTCATCTACTTTTCTGCACCTGACAAGAATGCACATTGGGGCGCTGACATGGCGGCGAGAAGGTTTAGCCTGAACACCCTGCATTCGCTCAAGGACAGGACCAATGAGGGCGAATCAAGGATTAAAGAGAGTGAAAGCCTGGAATCCTATCTCCTGGAACTTAAAAAATACACTGCCAGAGCAATGATAACTATATTCACTCTGGATGATTTCAAGAATACAGGCAACACGACCAATGATGAAGCAGGTCTCAGGAAGGATCAGGTCCACAAGTTCAATAAAAAATATGGCACTGATTATAAAGTCAGGATAGAATCTATCGTAACCCATGAACGCTATCCATGTATCGAGGACATCGTGCATGACAACATCGACAGGATAACCCTGTTCGACACTATCCCGTATCTTCCGAGCATGGAAGACCAGCTGACATCTCTTGGCCTGAGGGATAAGTTCAATATCATCCATGGGACAGAATATCAGATTGCGATGGCGATTGTATATGATTATGTTGCACAGCAGAGGCATGTGAATGAGGGCAGGCTGTTGGAATCAGGTGTGAGGCGCAGGCAGACTGATCAGGAGATAATCCATATGAACTATGCGGCAGACATAACGCCAAGGGACTAGACAAGCCCCTTTTGTCCTTTCCTCTTTCTCCTGCTCGTCTTCTCGACCTTCTGCCCGAGCTGCTCTTTTATGTCCTGGGCTATCTTCCTGCTCTTGATGAGAGCTGCTATCGTCGCGACAGGGGCCTTCTTGACGTCGCCGATATCCTTTATCCCGTTCCTGTAGAGGGCTCTTGCCCTCACCCGGCCTATGCTGCGCAGCTTAAGCAGTGGCAGCAGCTCTTCTCTTACACCATACCTAAGCCTCAGCCTCAGCTTTGCTATCTCAGACACTATCTTACGGAAATGCTGCAGCCTTGCAAGCTCTGCTGCAGAATAAAGCAGCCAGTCCGCGATCTCTATCTTTGCCCTGATCTCACCAGGCCTTATGCTGAATTTCTCGAGCATCTGCTCTTCATCTTTCTCATCGATCCAGTCGCTGAAAAACAGTGCTGTCTTCACAGAATTCAGGAACTCGTCGTATTCCGGCTCGAATGCAGACGGCTCGTTGACGACCAGATGTTCTCCATACTTTGCCAGCTCTTCTTGGATATGGTCATATTCTTTCATCTTTACACGGAGCAGAGGCCTCAGCTCAGGCGTGTATGATACCATATGTAGGAAGGATACAGGCAGGATGTGTATCTTTGTAGCCCTTCTTATGGATACAAGGAAATTGTGGGCTGTAAGAGGGTCAAGATATAGTTCTGCCACCCTTCTGCCAAGCGTAGTCGCCCTGTAGCTCAGGTCATCAAGCTTGTCTGCGCTTGTAAACTCATCCATGGACGATTTTATGAATTCAAATTCCTCGAGAAGCCCAAGCATCTTGTCGATTATGATCTCCAGCTCATCCATGCTTGCCCGCTGGTGGGCCCAGAATGTCTGCGAAAAAAAGTCCAGTATCTGTTTTTTGCTCCTGACAAAGCCTGTCGCGATAAGTGAGAGAAGGTATGTCCTCAGCACAGGTTCGACAGCAAGTTTTGAGTATATCTCCTCAGGCTCGCCCAGCACATAGTTCCTGTAGAGCTTTTCCTTGTCAGCCTCTGAAGCAGCGATTATTATTGCCTCTCCAAAACTGTCAAAGCTCGGCCTTCCTGCCCTGCCTGCCATCTGCAGATACTCCAAAACAGGGATGTACCGGAGGCCATGTCTTGTGTATCTCCTCAGGTCCCTTATGATGGAACGGAACGCCGGCAGGTCAACACCCATGGCAAGAGACGGGGTGCAGGCTATTATCCTTATTTTCCCTGCCCTGAAACTGTCCTCTACAAGCTCTTTCTGTTTCTGTGTCAGGCCCGCATGATGGAAAGCTGTTCCCTTCCTTATGCACCTGGCGAGCCTTTCGCACTGCCTTGTAGGCTTGGACAGAACCTTCAGCACTTTGTCTGCGAGCTCGTTCAGCTCAGCACTATTGATCCCTGTTTTCTGCGCAATGTCCTCTGCAGTCCTCTCAGCAGACATCTTGGTGTTTGCAAACACCAGCGCCTGTTTCCTGATCCTTATCGTGTCGATCGCAAGATTGAGAGAGGGATTGCTGTACTTTTCCTCTATTGTCACGTGGCCTGCCATATACCTCTGGAATCTTTTGAGAATATATAAGCCTTGCCTCGCTGTGACCAGTGGGTTTCTTATGTATTGGCAAGTTTTATAAAAAAGCCCTTATTCTTTGGCCGGATGATTATATCAGTCGATACCACGCTTGAGCAGATGCTTGAGTACACCAGCACGCTTAGATGCAACAGGGGTCTTGACTGCTGCAGAAGGCCCGGCATCATGCTGGAGGATGATGTAAAACGTCTTAACAGATATATGTGGGAAAAGGAGGGCATTCTGCCTCGCGAGGTTGCTGATAAATACCTTGATCCCACCTTCACTTACGGCGAAAGATTCTACATGCCGAAGACAGTCGGCGATATGTGCATATTCCTCGGTGTTGAAGAGCGGGCAGAACAAAATCCCGGCAGGAGAGTCATCGATAGGATCAGGGATATCCGGAGTAACGGATGCAGACAGGCCCTGCCTTCAAACCTGATGACCTTTTGCATGATCCAGGATGCAAAGCCGCTGATAGGCAGGCTGATGAACTGCGTTCAGGGAGAAAGGACCGATCTGTGGTTCAACTATATAATGATCGCACAAAGGAGCAAGAAGGCCCTTGACCAGTTTATGAAAGAATACCGCAGGGCTAAATATGTTTTCCTTCCCGGTCTGGGCTAGGAATGCTGCCTGACACCAACCCTTTTGCAATAGGCAAAAACAGGGCACCTGCTGCACATGGGCACTATGGGCCTGCATATCTGCTGCCCGTGAAGCACAAAAACTTCGTTTACAAGAAGCCAGTACCTCTTCGGCACTATTTTCATAAGCTCCTGTTCTGTCTGTTCAGGCATCCTCGTCCTTACCCAGCCGAGCCTGTTCGATATCCTGTGTACATGCGTATCGACCGGTATCGCCGGCTTGTTGTAGGCATAGACAAGGACGCAGCCTGCTGTCTTCCTCCCCACACCCGGCAGGGAGACAAGCCCGTCCATGCTGTCAGGTACATCTCCCTTATGATTGTCAAGTATCTGTTGTGATATCTCTTTTATCCGTCTTGCTTTCACCCTGAAGATGCCGCTCGGCTTTATCAGTCTCTCTAGCTCTCTTATGGAAGCTGTTGCAATCTGCTTTGGGGTGCTGTATCTTGAAAATAGCCTGCTCACCGCCTTTTTTGTCTGCTCATCGCGGTTCCTCGCAGAAAGAACAGTCGAGATAAGGATATAGAATGGTGTCTTCTGGCCTAAGCTGCCGAGCATGGACTTGTCTGTATAATAGTCCCTGAGGGCCATTATGACCCTGGCTATCTTGTTATGCTGCCTCATCTTTGGCTCTCTTGGCTGATGAAATTGTCAAACGACCTGTCATAGCTTTTCTCAGCAGCTATGCTGAACATGCAGCCGGGCAGCTCCCTCATCTTCAGGTGGTATGCGATGCACTCGCAGCAGACGCCTTTCTTATCGCACCCAGGATATGTGCATGTGCATCTCTTAAGATTTTCCTGTTGCCTGCATTCCATGATTGGATGGATAATCCCTGGTTTTAAAAAGTTTGCTTATGATGGCATCTGCTGTCTTGGATATCGGCAAAGGACATTTGGCAGGAATCCATTAGTTATACACAATTCGGTCGCGCCTTGAAAAGACCCTATTAAATTTGAAATCATAAAAAAAAAGATGAGGATGTTTTTCCTCATCTTAATGTGATGGAACTGCGTTCCAGATATAATTCTTTCCTCCATAAGTGCCTGAATATTCTTTCATAAGCTCTGGCAAACTTGTATATCTGAAGAAAATAATATTCTTCTGGTTTTTCATACTCCTCCTTTTCTTTTGGGGTAGTCAAATCCTCTTCAATTGCTGATATCAGTTCACTTCTTTTCATAAGTTTCATTAGATCAGTAAATTTAGAATGTAAATCTTCCAGTTCTGTTTTTTCTAATCCAATGACATTTTTTTCTTCTCTTCTTTCCAGATCAATCTCTTTTCTTACCGCTCTCCAGTCCCTATGTTCTACATCTCTATGCAGCTGTTGTAATATCTGCTCTTCCTCTTTGAGTATTCGCAAATCGTGCAATCTGCCGGATTCAATCAGGTCCCTTATTTCAATCAGCTTTTCAGCAATCTTCCGGTTTAATTCATGTAAATGAGCCAGGTTTGCCGGGATTCTCTCGTCAAGATGCCCGATTATATAATCCCAGGACTGTAGTTTGGAAAGAAGCTCGTGCTCTTCCTGGACAAGCTGCTTTTCCGTATCAACGAACTCCCTTAAATGCTCGATTGCCATATCAGCAACTTCTTCCATCTCGTATTCTTCATCCATATTAATATTCATAGCTAAACCTGGTTTATATAGTTTATTAAAAAGCCAAAGGCCTTAAGCATGCCAGCGCGACCGAGTCAATAACAGGCTCTACCCCATTAAACAAATGCAAAACCTTTATATCCTATCCATGGTTCTGTTAACCCATGCCTGGATTTACAAGACATAAGCTTCCTGTTGCCTGCAGGCCGACTCTCGCACTTGGTGCTGACTCCGGAAGCACCGTATGCCTTGCAGAGGGCAAGAGCTGCCTGGTATCTGAGCCGATAGGTGACCTGGCGTTTTCTGAAAACTTCGACAGGTTCAGGAAGAATATAAAGCATGCGCTGAGATCATGTAAACCGGAGATCATCGCCTGCGATATGCATCCTGGCTATCATTCAGCAAGGTATGCAGAAAAGCTTGCAGAAAGGCTCGGGTGCAGGCTTGTAAGAATCCAGCACCATAGGGCGCATGTAGCTGCAACAGCAGCAGAGCATGGCCTTAAGGATTACGCCGGGATAGCATGCGACGGCCTGGGCTATGGCGACGACAATAAGCTTTGGGGCGGTGAGGTTTTCAGCAACAACAAAAGGGCAGGCCATCTCGAGGAGCAGAGGCAGGTTGGCGGCGATTCTGCAGCTGTCTATCCTGAAAAGATGCTGTTCGGGATACTTTCAAGATTTATGGAAAAGAGGCAGCTGCTTAAATATTTCCCAGAAGAAGATAGCAAAGTTTACCTCAGGCAGCTTGAGCAGGATTATAATGTTTTCATCACGACATCCTCTGGCCGGATACTTGATGCTGTGTCAGCATTGCTGGGTGTCTGCAGGAAAAGGACCTATGAAGGCGAGCCCGCAATAAAACTAGAGAAATTCGCCTCAAAAGAATATCTTGTGCTTGAGCCATTGATAAAAAACAATATCCTGAGCACAACGCACCTGTTTAGGTTCCTGGTCGATAATCTTGACGAGGATAAGAGAAAGCTTGCTGCGACAGCACAGGTTTATATCGCAGCCGGTCTTTACAGGATCGCCAGTAGATTTAACAAGCCGATAGTTTTTTCTGGCGGAGTAGCCAACAACAAGATGATCTCAGGATATATGAAAGAAAGAGGAGTTCTCCTTAACAAGAAAATACCCTGCGGTGACGCAGGTATAAGCTATGGCCAGGCCTATCTGGCAAATATCAGTGAGAAGTCATGATCTTTTGGATATCAGATAATCCCTTCTCTGAATGATGAACTCAGCTGCCGGCCTGAATGAGCCCTGCTCCCTCGACGAGGTCTTAAATATCCTGGCCCTGCTGTTGAGCCTCGTGATCTCATCAGTAAAGCCTTTCTCGTCAAAACCAGCCGCATCCTTTAGGTCAAGCTTGGATATGATGACCATGTCTGCATCCATGAATATGATCGGGTATTTTCCCGGCTTGTCCGAGCCCTCTGTGGTGGAGCTTACTACAATGTTCATATGCTGGCCCAGGTTAACGCCCGCAGGGCAGACAAGGTTGCCGACATTCTCGATGAGCAGGTATTTCTTGCCTGACAGCTGCATATCAGCGATCGCGTCTGAGACCATCCTGGCATTGAGATGGCAGCCGCTGTGCGTGTTTATCTGGTATGCATAGATCCCTGAGCTTTCCATCCTTCTCTTGTCGATGTCTGACTCAAGGTCGCCCTGAATTACAGCGATCTCCGAGGGGCTTATGAACCTGGCCAGGCCTTCTATCACTGTTGTCTTGCCAGAGCCTGGCGAGCCCATTATGTTGATGCAGAATGCACCTTTGTCTGTCAGAGTGCGAAGTATATCGTCTGCGATCTCATCGTTGGCTGCGCTGACTTTCCTGCCTATCTTTATCGTTTTCTCCTCTTTGCCTGCGTTTTTTTTCTCCATTCAGACCACTATCTCCTTTATCTTCAGGTCCTGGCCCCTGACCTCGTTTACGACAAGCTCAGTATCCTTTATGATCGCTGAATCCCTCTTCAGTAAATCATAATAATATTTAAGGGGCCACTTTTTATAGCTTGTGAAATCGCCAAGCTCGAGTATTATCTTTTTCGGGGTCACTTTTCTTTCTTTACATTCTGCTTCGATGATCCTTATTATCTCCTCTGTGACAGCAAGTTCATGCATCTTAGCATATCCTCGGCACGATCCTTCCTGTCGGCTGCGCGAGTATCATCTTTCCTAGTATGGTCTGAATAATAACTCCTTTCTTCTTGGTAATCTCCCCTATTATTGCCGCATCAGGATTGAACCTCTTCAGCCTCTTTTCGACCAGGCGGGAATTCTTCTCTGAGGCGATGCAGACAAACCTTCCCTCGCAGGCAAGCTCGTAGAGGTTGATGCCAAGCATCTCTGTGACATGCTTTACCTCTGGCTTTGCAGGTATGGATTCCTCGTCTAGCAGCATCCCTATATTATTTTTTTCGCATATCTCGTTGAGAACTGCGGCGATGCCTCCCCGTGTCGCATCTTTTGCAGACTTGATAAGTCCCTTTACAGCGCCCATCTCCTCAACTAGCGGCTTTGAATCCGAGACAATGGCTGTCTCGTAGTCAAACCTTTTGGAAAGCAGGGCGACAGCATGCTCGCCAAGCCCTCCTGATATTATCACCCTGTCACCTGGCTCAAGCTTTTTTGTCAGCAGCTCATCTTTCTTTGCGATCCCGACACCTGAGGTGTTTATCATGATGTTGTCAAGCTTTCCCTTCTCCATCACCTTCGTGTCCCCTGTCACGACCGGGATATCGGTCATGGCAGAAAGCCTCTTTATCGAGCTGATTATCTTTCTTATGTCTTTCATCGCAAATCCTTCCTCGATGACAAGGCCGAGGGACAATCCAAGCGGCCTTGCGCCCATGACAGCCAGGTCGTTTATTGTCCCGCACACAGCCAGGTGCCCAATGTCGCCTCCTGGAAAGAATACCGGGTCGACGATGAACGAGTCAGTCGTAAAAACCAGCAGATTGCCGCTGCCGATGTCAAGCGTAGCGCTGTCATTGTCCTGGTTTTTCCATCCTCCCTTATGAGGAAGATTAAAGCTCTTTATGAGGCCCTCCATCTCCTTCCCGCCAGAGCCATGCGCCAGTGTCACGAATTTTGTGTCCATGCTTGTTCTGCCCTCCCACATATGCAGGAATATAAGAATATCAGCATCATTTAAATAGGTAGTGGAAGAGTTTCACAATACAATATTTTTCCTTTCCTTATATTATCCTTTCCAGTTCAGAAAAGTCCTTTATCAGGAAGTCAGGCTTCTGGGCCATAAGCATGTCCCTGGAATGATAGCCTGTGCATATCCCGGCAGAGAGCACCCCTGCTTTTTTTGCTGAGATGATATCCTGGATCATATCGCAGACATACAGCACCTCATTTCCATGAGCAGGGTTCTCCCTGCATATTCTTGCCAGTTCCATAGCCTTGTCCTTTGCGCTTCCTATGATGGCATCAAAATATGCCCTTATACCATATTGTTCTACCTCATCCAGCAGAAGCTTTTCAGGATGGCTGCTGAGCACAGAGAGTCTCTTGCCTTTCTTTTTAAGGTAATCAAGGACACCCCTTGTGCCAGGATAAATTTTTGGCCTTATCCCTGATCTGAGCACAACCTTGTAATATCCTGTGTAGATGGATTCCAGCTCTCCAGGGTCGCCGTTGATGCCCTGCATTGCCATGAACCCCTCATGTGTCTGGCTCGCTTTGGCAAAGAACTCGTCAAACTGCATGGCAGGCTTTCCGTACCTTTCCAGCATCCTCATGATTGCCTCGAACACCGGCATGCGGTCGTCGCTTATGACACCGCTCCAGTCAAAGACCACGATATCTATCAACCTGCCTGCCGCCATAAGAAATATTATACCCCCCACATGGGATTCTGCTTTCTCTTTATCTCGGCGATCTCCTTCAGGAGCCCGATATCCTCTTCAGAGAGCAGGGCCTTTAGCTCCCTTAGCTTCCTGAACTCATCCTCGCTGATGTCTGAATATAGGATGTCGCCCTCATTGAGCTGCCTTCCTATCGTTATGCCGTCGACAGATACTGCAGCCTGCTTGTTCTTCTCAGCGAACTCGATGCTCTTCTGCTCAGACTGTATGCTCCTTACCTCATTGAGCCTGGTGCCGTCCTTTTTCATGAGCTTGGCGCCTGAAGCCAGCGTGCCGCCCAGGACATCGACACCGAATACTGCGGGATTGCTCTGCCTGAAGGTGTGGTCTTTCATGAACAAAAGTTTAAAGGGCTTTGAAAGGCACGCGATCTTGCCCAGCTCGATCCTCTTCTTTTCTGAATCAGCCCATTTCTCAAACTGCTCAATCAGGCGGTATATCACATCGTTCGTTATGACCTTTACATTGCTCGACTTTAGGTAATCATCAGCATCAGATGTCAGGGTGATGTTGAACCCGAGGATGACCGCCTTGAGGGGGTCGTTCTCATAATTGGACTGCGCATCGGATATGTCCTTTTTTGTAATATTCCCGACACCAGCTTTTCTTATTGCAACATCCTTGTCTTTCAGGAGCGTGTTTAGGGCCTCTAGGCTTCCAAGGCTGTCTGCCTTTATGATGATCCCCTCCTTGCCTGTCTCAAATACTACCTCGTCGATCTCGCGCCTTATCTCCCTCTTGGTCTTTTCAAGGTTCTGCTTTGTGGAAACCAGTATCGGCATGCCTGCCATCGCATTGTCTATTCCCGGCGCTGCGATCTTGACTCCAGTTGCAGCTGTGGCCTTTTTTACCTGCATGAACCTGCTCTTCTTGTCCCTTATTTCAGAAAGCGGGCTGGGCTCGAGCAGCGCCCTCACTTTCGTAACTATAGGCTCTCCGACAGTTCCCAGGACAATGATGTCATTTACCTTTACCGAGCCATCGTAGACAATCACATCTATTGTCGTGCCCAGGCCGGTCTCCTCTTTCACCTCGAGGATTGTTCCCTTTGCAGGCATGTCCACATCACATTTCAGGCATTCGTTGAGGAACCTCTGCGCAAGCCCGGCGAGGACCATCAGGAGCTCAGGGATGCCCTCCCCTGTCTTTGCAGAGGTCGGGATGAGAGCAAGCTGTTTTGTGTGGTCATCGACCCTGTCATAGCGCTCAGACATGAATCCAAGCTCATGGAGCCTGCCCACGATCTCATAAAGCCTCTTGTCAAACAGGCCTTTTATCTGGTCGCTCTGCATGTCAATGCTCTTTGCGAGTATGCTGTCTTTCTTCTCCCATCCTGATATGAGGTCGATCTTGTTGATGGCGATCACGAACGGGGTCTTGTATTTTTTCATGATCTCGAGCGCTTCCTCTGTCTGTGGCTTGATGCCCTCATTGATGTCGATGACAAGTATCGCGATATCCGCAAGATTGCCGCCCCTCCTTCTCAGGTTGGTGAATGCCGCATGCCCTGGAGTGTCGATAAACAGCAGCCCGGGAAGGCTTATATCTGTCTTTATCTTTTCAAGCAGGGGGCCGCAGATCCTCTTTATGGTCTCGACAGGCACAATTGATGCGCCAATTGCCTGGGTTATCGCTCCTGCCTCGCGGTCAACGACGGTTGTATTCCTGATCATATCAAGTATCTTGGTCTTTCCATGGTCCACATGCCCCATTATCGTAACGATGGGCTTTCTCATCTCCATAGTACCTTAGTAATTCCAAAAGATTATTAAAGGTTTTCTTATGTGAAGCTTAATTCGATTGGCAGAGTTTGCGTTGCTAATACTTGTTTTTTCTTAAAGGTGCAACAGAAATTTTTTCATTCACTGGCTGCAAGCCCGCTTAAACACGGCTTTTTAATGTTGATTTTTTTGAATGTGCATGAGAAATTTTTTCATTCACTGGCGGCTGGTTCGGCTTAAACACGGCACTGTAGGTGCCTGCCGAACCAGCGCCAATGGAATATAATTATTCCGCCGTTTTAAAACAGGCGGAATAATTATGGTCGGAGAAAACTGACGTAGTCAGTTTTCGATTGACAAATTTCTCTTAGAGCAGCCCTCCGGGCTTGCTTCCTGCACATGAAAGAAAATGACCGTCGGTGCAATGGATGGCTGGATTTTTTTCAAGTGCATATTTAGAAATTTTCTTTATAAAAAACAAAAGATTTAAATACCTGTTTACCATTGGCGAATAGTATACTTAAAAGAGAGGGGATAATATGATGAAAAAACTGATGATCCTTGTGGCTTTTGTTCTGCTGACTGTCTCTGCTGTTGCAGGTGAAAAGATAAACCTCAGGAGGACAGGCTATGATGAAGTGATGCATCCGGGCTGTGAAACCCCTGTTTTTATCAGCATAGCTAATATCGATGACAGGAAGCTTGACAGGGTAAATGTCAGGATAGACTCGCCAGACATCGATATACTCGGCTACGCAAGGGCTGCTGACATTAGTGCAGGCCACAGCGTATCATACGTCATCCCGCTGGATATTCCTCTGAATACTCCCCCTGGGGACTATTATTTCAGGATAACAGTATCCAACGATGATGTCGAGAGACAGTACTACCGCATACTGTCTGTACAGTAAAGTGTAGAAATCCTTGCCATTTATGGCCAGCGAGTGCTTACCTGTCTCGTAAGATGGCACTGCTCCAGGACGATTAGGGCACGAAGTGCTGTATGCCTCGTCCGTGACGAGCGAAAGGATTTCCACACTGCAACAATGCGGTAAATTTTTTATATTCCTATTTTTTACATCTATTTCTGATGTACAAAAAAATAACCGAAGGAAAGGCAGCAGTATATGTCCCTGCCGGCAGCAAGGTAACAAGGGCCATGCCTGTGTTCTATAACCCCGCGATGAGGCTGAACAGGGATATCAGTGTCCTGCTGCTCAGCGCGATAGGCAGGAAGATGAATATCGGACTGCCGCTCGCAGGTTCTGGTATAAGGGGGATAAGGCTCTTCCTTGAGTCAGGAGTGAAATGCAATATAGCGATGAATGACCAGAACGAGGCTGCATACAGTATTATGAAGAAGAACCTCCAGCTGAACAACATCACGGGCATAAGCATACATAACAAGGATGCTTCCATGTTCCTTCTTGATTCAGAGGGTTTTGATTATATAGACATTGACCCGTTTGGCAGCCCTAACCCTTTTCTAGACCCAGCTGTCAGGAGGCTGTCAAGGTACGGGATACTGGCTGTCACCGCAACTGATACAGCGCCATTATGCGGCTCGTATCCTGATGCCTGCCTCAGGAAATACTGGGCAGTGCCGAGGCGCGATTATCAGATGCACGAGACCGGCCTAAGGATCCTGATAAGGAAGATACAGCTTATAGGCGCGCAGTATGACCGGGCGCTTATCCCTTTGTTCTCATATTCAAGACAGCATTATTTCAGGGTCTTTCTCCAGTCCACAAAAGGAAAATCTGCAGTTGACAGAATCCTAAAGCATCATGGGATATCAGAAAACGCCGGGCCGTTGTGGCTGGGAAGGCTCTGGGACCAAAAACTTGCTGAAAAGATGTATCTAAAGAACCGCGTGCCGGAGAACAATTCATTTCTAAGGGTGATAAGCGATGAGTCGAGGGTGGACTCTGCCTGGTTCTATGAATTAAACAGCCTTGCAAAGAAATGCAGGACAAAAAACCAGAAAAAATCGTCATTGATAGGGATGTTGAGAAAAAAAGGCTACACGGCGAGTGAGACGCATTTCAGCCCGGCTGCGATAAGGAGCAATATCGAGAAAAAAGAGCTTGTAAGGCTGTTGATTGCAAATAAGAAAGCTGGAAAAAGATAGATACCTATCCGATAGCTCTCCTGACATCAGTCACATCGACAGACTGGATGCCTGGGATTTCCTTTATCTGCGTCTCGAGAAACTCTGTCGAGCCTTTGCTCTCGTCCATGACAAAAAGGATGTTCAAGGCCTTGAGGCCGAATGCGATGGGCTCTATCTCAGCCTTCTGCTCTGTCTCGCCTGCAAATGCAGTGATCTTTTCCCTTGCCTGCTTTTCAATCTCTTCCAGGTCAGCATCGGTTGACCTGGGCATGATCTTCAGTGTCACAACTACTTTTGCCATTTTTCAGTTCGGTCCGGTAAATCCGCATTCAGGGCAGGTATATTTGGCAGCGATCCTCCTGCAATCTCCACACCTTATTATCTCTGCCTTGCCGCAGTTTGGGCACATGAATGTTGCAGTTCCTGATCCGCTTGTGATCTTCCTCTTGCATGATGAGCAAACAATTTCTTTGTCAGCCATTGTGGGCAAAAGGGTTTACGCTTAGTTTAAAAAGCTTGTGTTTTCTTGAAAAAAGTAACATCCTTTATCTATTGTGCAGATACAACAAAAGTATATATATAGAGAGGTTGCCATAAATGGTTAAAAAGGGTGAGATCATGGATAATCCAACAGAACCAAAACAAAAATCAAAAGGCCTGTTCGGCAAACTATTCAATAAGAGCGAAAACAGCCAGCCTGATGCTGGAAAGGATATAGAGTTACCTGAGCCGCCGCATTCGTTTTCTCCCAAGCCCCCGGAACAGCTGGCAAAGGAGCTGGAGATCGACAAGGAGATTTCAAACATCCAGAGCATACTAGATGAGAAAGACAATATAAGCAGTGGCCATAGTCACTCTGCAGGTGAGCATACAGCAAAGGCACCCGATGAGAAGCCTGATATTGACCTGAAAGAGGCTGACGCATTGTTTGCTGATGCTGAGCCAGAGCATGCTGTAAAGAAGCCTGTGCCGAAGCCGAAGGTCGTGCCCAGGCCGGCTGTAAAAAAACGCCCTGAGCCAGTAAAGAAAAAACAGGTTGTCAAACCCAGCAAAAGCACAAAGCCCAGTGCAGGAAAGGCTGCTAAAAAGCGCCCAGCGACTGTAAAGAAAAAGCAGGTCACCAAAGCAAAGGCAGCCCCAAAAACAGAATCGAGGCAAAAAAGGACAATCCGAAGGGTGCTCTCTGCTGACAGGAAGGGGAAGATAATACTGCGGGAGAAGAAAAAGCTTGAGAAGGAAAAGAGGGAGTTTATGAAAAAGCAGCGCAAGCAGTCTGAGCTTGAGAAAAGGCTGAAGAAAAAGGAAAAAGAGCTTCATCAGCTGGACAAGAAGGTCAAAAACAGCAAGAAACTGCTTGACCGTGAGGAGGCATCTATCACAAGCAAAGTCAGGCAGCTGGAGAAGAGCAGGACACAGCTGGACACGACCCAAAAATCCCTCAAGCCGAGGCTGAGCAGCATCGAGCAGAATGAAAACTTCCTGAAGAAGAAGATCAATGAGCTCAATGATAGGGAGAAGCTGATTATAATAAAAGAGGAAGATATCAAGAAAAATGAATCTCTGCTGAGCCAGAAAGAGAAAGACCTGGTAGGGCAGGTAAAGAGCATCGAGGATGACAAGAAGATAATCTCTGACAAGGAGTCAGAGATTTCAGGCGTATATAAGGACATAGACAACAGCAAGAAGCTTATCGCCAAAAAAGAGGACAGCATAAGCAGGAAGATTGATAGGATGGAACAGCTTGAGGAAAAAAACAGTCAGGCCTCAAAAGAGCTTGAAAAAAGGGAAAAAGAGCTTGACAGCAGGGAAAATAAGATCGAGGAAAAGGCAAAAAAGGCATCTGACCTGATAAATGAATCAAGAAAGTTCAAGCTGCAGAAAGACACGATAAAGAAGATGCAGCGGACCTATACTCGCCTAAAAGAGAAGCTGAAGGATGAGTACCATCAGCTCGAGCAGGTGTACAACAGGCGGATGGTGCTTGAAAAAGGCGGTACATTTACCCAGGAGGACCTTGCAGAGCTGGAAAAACTGAAGAAGTCAGACCAGACAAAAGCTGATGCAAAGTACATCAGCAAGAGCAACCTGCAGGACTTCGTCGACAAGACCTCTTCGCTGATATCCAAGGGCTCCTATGTTGAGGCCAACAAGTACCTGGCGATGCTCATCTCAAAATACCATGACATGGATGACGCTGACCCGTTCAAGAAAGAGGCCTATTATGATATCTTGAGGCTCAAGCATGAGCTCAAGCTCGCGCTGCTCAAATGATATCTGCGGGAAAAAGGGGAGAATTATAGATTAGATTAGGAACAGGTTTAAGATGGTAAGGCCCAGCTTGCATGAGGTTTTGAAGAAACACAAACAGAGGAAAAAGGAAAAAAGCTCCTCAAAAAGGGCGAGGTCCAGCAGGCCGAGAAAGAGGGCCAGGCGTCACGCTGCTGCCAAACCAGCACCACCCATAAGCAAAGCCAGGGAATACGGCAGCAGGCAG
The DNA here is from genome assembly GCA_964590935.1 of uncultured Methanosarcinales archaeon. Lineage (GTDB taxonomy): Archaea > Nanobdellota > Nanobdellia > Woesearchaeales > DSVV01 > CAYXZQ01. The sequence goes on along the minus strand of CAZPXC010000004.1, from coordinate 18,574 downwards.
GTAGCTCACATACTGCTAAAGCCCAGCGATGCCAGGGTACTTTTTCTGGACCTGCCCAAGACCCACAAGTTCTGGCTCTCCAGCGGCAAGGAGATAAACAACCTGACAGAGCTTTACAGGGAACTTGTCGATATGGAAAAGGATGTTTTCCAGCATCATGTCACCCAGCACAAGAATGATTTTGCAAAATGGGTGCATGATGTGCTCGCTGATACAGTCCTTGCGAGAAGGCTCAGCGCAGCAAGGACCAAGCTGGAGCATACTGAGATCGTCAAGGACAGGATCGATGAGCTGAAATACCACGGGAGGAGGATCCCAAAGCCGTATTCGGTCCTTGATCCTGACTATAGCTTCATCAAGACTGACAGGCCCAGGCTGCGCAGGCCGCCGTCCAGCCAGGAACTTAGCATAGAGAGAAGCTTCAGGATAAGGCCCACGCCGCTGGTCCCGGACACCTCATTTATCGAATCGCATCATGGTCCAGGAGGGGATGAAGCCTCCAAGATCAACAGGATAATGAGGTCGCAGGAAGCTGTGGTGAGCACGATGCAGAAAGATGTCCAGAGCAAGGTAATGCTTGAATCTGAATTAAGGTCCCTTGCAGGCAGGTTTGAGGAACTGTCCGGGCATATAAGCAGGATTGAGGAAGACCTGGGCAGCATGAAATCAGGGGTTGACAACAGCAAGGAGCATGAGAAAAGCCGGGGCAGCGAGCAGCTTGAGCAGCTGGGAAAGACCATAAGGGACCTCCGGGACCGGGAAAGGGACATCATGGCAGAGATGGAAAAGGTAAATAAGGCCGAGGACAGGATGATGAACAAGAGCAATGAGCTAGTGGGCAAGGAAAAGGATCTCAGTGAAAAAGAGAGCCTCGTCCTTAAAAAAGAGGAAAAATACAACAGCCTCATGAGCAAGTACAATGAGCTGCTCCAGAAGCTTGACAGGAAACTGGAGACTGACGAGCAGAAGATCAGCAGTCTCATAGGCGCATCAGAACATGATATGCATATTCATACAAATAAGGGCACTCACCATGCATCACCTGTCACAGATATGCTCAAGATGACGAAGGCTGGTAAGGACGAAAACGAAAGTATCTCTGAGATAGACAGCCTCATCGCCGGGATAAAGGGCAGCATCAAGAAAAAAAAGTATGCACAAGCAAGGAAAGAGATCGAGCATGCAAAGTCTGTTCTTGAAAATTCTGATGTAAGCAAGGATTATAAAAAATCCGCATACTATGAGCTATTTGAGCTTGGCACTGATATCGACCTGCAGACAAAATGACAGGACCAGAGGAAAATCAATTCAGGATAAGGCGCGTTCCCCTCAAGCCCAACCATCTGTTCATGGACATCCACAAGGGCAAGGAGGAGAGCCATGAAAAGGTGAACATTGACGCATTTGCAGAGTACCGCGACTACAGGAGAAGGATAGGCCTCCTGTTCTCTGACCTTCCAGACGAGCACAGGTTTTGGCTCAAGAGCGGAGTCTCAGTGAAAGGCCTCCATGAGCTGTATGTGGAGCTTGGAAACATGAGCGATGAGACCTACTCTCATCATGTCAACCAGCACAAGAATGATTTTGCAGCATGGGTAAAGAACATCTACCAGGACGAGGAGCTTTCTTCCAGCCTCCTGAGGGCAAGAACACGCCTTGAGGCAAAAGAGGCGATAGAGAGAAGGATCGACTCAATAATCGGCCCGGAAGAAGGTAAGGACGAGAAGAACATCTTTAAGTCGCTGATCAGCAAGCTTAGCAAGCAGAACCAGAAGCTTGAAAAAGAGCTTATCGAGAAAAAGGACTGGCTGAACCAGAAGCAGCATGACCTCGAGCTGTGGGAAGCACGCAATGTTGACCACGAGAAGAAGCTGTACAATAAATACAAGGTCATGGAGCAGCATGAGCAGCATCTCTACAGCAAGTTCAAGAAACTACAGGAGCAGGAGGAGAAGCTAAACACTGCACTGGGCCAGGAGAAAAAAGAGATTGAGAAGCAGAAGGCTGAGCTGAAGCAGAAGCAACAGGAGCATGAGCTCATGAAAAGGTCTGCCCTGTTCAAGAAGCATGAGCCTGTCTACACGAGGCTTGATGAGCTGATGAGCTATGCCACTGCATGCATATTCAACAAGAACTACAAGGAGGCCAGGGATTCCATGTCAAAGGTGAAGTACTACTACAACACCCTGCCGAACGAAGACCCGAAAAAGAAAGAATTCTACGCAAAGATAATCAAGCTCAGAAATTACATATCAGATGCCCTTAAGATATAAATGTATTCATTCTGAAATGATGAACAAATTATTTATATAACCCTGTATCTTAAAAAACATCTGTTAGAAAAAGGGGTTATTATGGATGTAAAGAATCTCATAGGGAAGCTACATGCACATGAGGAGATGCAACAGCAGCCCACCCCGCCGAAGGTTCCCAGTCCGCCGAGGCCCAGGGCAAGTGTCCAGCCGGTTGCACAGGGGCCGCTTATCGAGGATGCTGTTCATGTTCAGCAGCCTGTTTCAGGAGGTAGATCAAAGATGGCCGAGGAGTTTGATGGAATAATTCTTGATTTGGGTGAGGGCATCAGCCTCAATATCCCAATCCAGAGAAGGATGAGCCTAAGCGACTTTATAAAACTGGCAGAGAAGGTAAAAGCTCTCGAGATGCTGAGCGAGAATTCTGAGATGTATCATAAAGGCCAGTATTGAGGTTTTTTAATAATTATCTTCTTCTGTTTATCCCGTCATTATTTTCTTTAGGATCAGGAGAAAAGGTCCCCGCGGCCAGACTTGAACCAGCAACCTCCCGGTGACAGCTGAGTGCATTTCATCCATTGCTCGCATGAGCATTGTCCGGCACTTTCTACAGCCGAGCGCTCTAGCCAATTGAGCTACGCGGGGTAGTGATTTAAAGAAAAATGACGACCTTTTAAATTTTTTGGTAATCCCAGATGTAATTCCAGTTTTTTTCGTTTTGTGGCTGTCGCATGGGTAGCTGGATTTTTTCTACTGGTGCAGATTTTCCTTCAAGTGCAACAAGCCAGCCCGAAGGGCAGCTCAAGTTGAAATTTGTCATTCGAAAACTGACATTGTCAGTTTTCTCAGACCATAATTATTCCGCCAAACAGGCGGAATAATTATATTTCATCGGCGCTGGTTCGGCAGGTGCCATCAGCACCGTGTTTAAGCCGAACCAGCCGCCGTGAATGAAAAAATTTCTATCGCACAATAAAGAAAAAACCAACATCAAGATGCTTAAGAACTTGACTTAACATATTCAAAAGATTTATATAATAAGCCATAATATGGGGCTGCCATGAGCAAGAAGAAAGAGAAGGAGGCGCAGGACGCGCTTAATGAAGAGATCCGCAGGGTTAAGCTTCCGCGGGGCAACCAGGTGTTTGGCCTGCTGGAGCGCAGGCTCGGCGGCTCAAGGACGATGGTACGCTGCCTCGATGGCAAGACAAGGGTCTGCAGGATACCCGGCCGTCTCAAGAGAAGGCTGTGGATAAGGGAGGGCGATATCCTGCTTATCCAGCCATGGGAGCACGGTGGCGACGCCAAAGGGGATGTAATATTCAAGTACAGGCCCAACCAGGTAACTTTTCTCAGGAACAAGGGGTATCTCTCAAAGCTGGACGACCTTGAGGATTTCTGAAATAGATTCTATTACCACTCTAAAATAGAAACCTTTAAATAATAGCAGCATATTACATTTTTCCTATGGGGAGGTACAAGTATTTTACAGTTTTCGTGCTGACGATCATCTCATTTCTGGGACTCTCGCTGCTGTTTTCCACTGCAGGCGAGACCCTGTTCATTTTAGAGATATATTTCATGATGCTTCTCCTGATAGTTGCGGGCATTGCATTCCTTGCCATAGGCAGAGGCCTTAGGCTCGGATGGGCGCTTCTCACTGTCCTTTTTTTGACCTTTCTTTTCGATACATTGTTTTTATATACATATGGTGCACCGGGAAAGACAACATTCTACATAACTCTCTTGGCAGGTGCTCTTGGCTTCCTTGTATCTGTACATCATGCAACCAGCAGCAAAAGAAAGGCCGAAAAGCACAGCATCAAGATCGAGGACTATTCGTACAGCCCGGAAGTCAAGCCAAGCATAGAGCCTTTCAAGAAAGAGGCAGAAGAGGAAAAAAGGCCGGCAAGAACTACGACCAGGAAAAAAGCAAAGACAGCAAAAAAGCCGGCAAGAAAAAGCGCAGCGAAAAGGGCAAAGAAGAAAACAGGCGCAACGCGAAAGAAGACCCGAAGGAACAGGGCAAAAAAGGCTGCATAAAATTCTCCTATTTTCTGAACATTAGATATAATAGGCCAATTACACCTGCTGTGATTGCAGAATCAGCGATGTTGAACACAGGCCATATCCTGAAATCGATGAAATCGATCACATGGCCGAGCAGTATCCTGCTGATGAGGTTGCCGACAGCCCCTCCTATTATCATGCTGATAAAGAGCTTTTCTTCTTTTTTGAAGCTCTTGAAAAAATACAGCAGCAGCCCTATTATTATGAGCATGACAAATATGAGCATAGTGTTCATGCCCTGCAGTATGCTAAAGCCCGCCCCTGTGTTTTCAGAATATGCCAGGCGAAAAAATGGCAATACGACGAAAGGCGTTCTCAGATAAAGCGATGCGAGCAGCTTGGTCAGCTGGTCAAGGGCGATCACAGACAATGCGATTATCCAGTATCTATGTTTCATCTAGATCAAGTTTGCTTCTGCATTTAAAAATATTACCAATGAGGCCTCTGTTTTTCCTGCCTCTGGCTGTCTATGGCCATCCTTTCGATATTTATGAGCCTCTGGTTTATGTTCTCGAGCGCAACCTTTAGGTTGTCAAGCTTCATCGAGACTATCTCCAGGCTCTTTTCATAAGAATCATGCTGGATGTTCTGGTTCGAAAACCCGGGTGAGCTCTCGCTGATTATCCTTGGCTGCTCACTATGCTGCTGCATGCCAAAGCCCTGCTGCTGAAATGACTGTTGTGACGGCTGCTGGAATGAGGGCTGAGATGGCTGGAAAGAAGAAGAATTGTCAAGGAACGGGTCCCTCTGCTGTTGCGGCGAGAACCCTGATGTCGTGTCAATCCCAAGGTTTTGGCCGATCGGCGGCTGGCTCATGTCAAGGCTTGGGTCTATGTCCAGCCTCGGCTCTTTTTTCCAGAACATAAGTTTGTCCAATACGCCCATCTTTTTTTTATTGTAAAGATAATAGTATATAAATATGTTTCTAAACTCTGTAATGGCAAAAGGCTCTTATCGGGCAGCCGCCGCACTCTGGCTTTTTCATGCAGTGCTGCTTCGCATGCTCGACTATCAGGGCATGGTATTCATTGAACATCCGTTGATCATGCTCAAGATAGCTCATAAAAAGCAGCTGTATTTCTTCGTAAGCCGCTGTGCTTTTTATCAGGCCAAGGCGTGAGAATATCCTTCTTGTGTATGCATCGACAACAAAGATAGGTTTGTCAAGGGCATAAAGGAGTATGGAATCAGCTGTCTCAGGGCCGATGCCGTTCACGCTGAGCAGAAGCTCCCTTGCTTTCCAGAGGTCCATCCCCCTGAGCCTGGCTATGGGGTATTTTTTGATGAAGGCAGCAACATTCTTTAGCTTCTTTGCCTTCTGGTTGAAGTAGCCTGCGCTCTTGATGAGCCCGGCCAACTCCTCATGCCTGGTTTTCAGGATCTTATCAACATCTATCAGGTCTTTGCTGTTCAGCATTATTATCGCATTTTCGACATTCGGCTTCCATTGGGTATTCTGGGTCAGGATCGCGCCGAAGATAATCTCCAGCTTCTGTCTCTCATTATGGACAGCAATCCCATAGGCCGGAGCATCAGGAAGATCTCCTTTACACCCACCGATAGGCGTCACAGGCCACCATCCTTGAGAGCCGTATTTCTCTAACAGGGCATTGTATACTTTCATCAGCTTTCCGGCATTGTCCATATTGGACCGCAAGAAATTTTTATGTACTTATATCTTTTGCCGTCTGATCATCTCTTATTGATCATTTTCATGACCGCACCAATTGTAGAATAATCGATCCTCCTTTCTGCCCTCGCAGCATACAGCCTCTCCTGAAGCTTGCCGATTCTGCCATGGAAATACTGCCTCAGCGCAATCGCATAATCTAAGTATACATTGTCTGGGATGAACAGCTTAGGATGCAGAGGAAGCCTCACATCGCAGTCTGACATCATCCGTGAGCTGTCATCGCGATCTTTAAATGGTTTCTTATAAAGGTCTTCCCAAAGGCTTGTCTGGTCAGCTGTATCTTTGCTGAAGATGTCCCTTGTACCTTTTTTGAGGGTGCGCCTGACTATCAGCGGAGGGCCACCTGCAGTGACTATCCTTATTACATGCGACCTGTCCCTGTGCATAAAATTGAGGCCGACAGCCTCATCTGTTGTCCCTTTCTTTTCCAATGCATAGCCGCTGATATGATACTTGCTGTCTGATTCCAGGACTTCCCTTATCTTATTGTAGAGGTTTCTCACCTCGCCAGAATAAACATTTGTATAATCCTTGCTGGGCAAAACCTGGAAATCTGCCCTGCCTGAGCCGAGCATCGACAAAAGCTTAGGTTCATAAAGCTCCGGGTACTGCTGGAGCCTTCTCGAGATCTCGCTTCTGGGTATCCCCACAAGATACTCGGCGATGAGGGCCTCTGCTGCGATATGCATTGAATCAGATTTGTACGGAAGAAAAAAACCCTTTGCCGCGACACCGTCCAGTAGCTCTCCAAGTCCGGAAATCATATCAGGGTGCTCCTGCGCATACATGAGCAGTAAAGAGCCGTGAAAATCAAGATGCGTGATATTCTCAGATCCAAGTTTTTCCCTTATGTATCTTGCATCAGGACAATCACAATAGACGCTCTGCAGAGGACTCTTGTTATTGTTGAATGGGCTTGTTATATGGACATGATGCCAGCCCCTGGTCCTTGATGCAGCAAATCCGGAGAAGTTAAGGCCTCCTGCAAAAGAATTCTTCACTGCCCTTTGCGCACTGCCCCATCTTATCTTGTGGTTCTCTTTCTTCTTTAGCCTGTCTTCAAGAGTGGCAAGAACGCTCTCTGGGTCCAGGTCCCACAGGCTGATCTTCTGCGGTTTTTTACCCGGTGCAGCATTGTATCTGATAAAATAATCGTTTTCGGGATTCAGGATCTTATAATCACCACGGGCATCGACAAAATCCATCACTGCCTGGTCAAGCTCTTTTTGCCTGGTGATGAATGCCCTGGCCAGCAATATGTCAAGAGGTTCCACTAATGTCATGAATGGGCCGTTATGTATGACAGGTCCGTACCTCCTGATTGAGAGTTCAGGATAGTTCAGGTTATACTTTGGCTTGTCTTGGTGCATTTTGAAGATATTGCAGGAATTCTTTAGGTTCACGCTGCTCTATCTTAGGCAGCCTTGCTCCATGATATAGGGGTGCGTTGAAAAAGACGCTGCAGATATGCTTTTGCTTGCTTACCAGCTGTGCCTGCGGGTAATCTGCGTCTTTGTCCCAGCCGGCCCGCTTTAAATATTGGTTCAGGTGCTCGATCTTTACCCTAACAAGGAGGGGCTCAGGACCGCTCTCCACAACATAATCAATTGTGTCACCGGATTCATCTTTCACCTCAGTTAATTTTTTATCAGGAATATCTGTGAACACATTGTATCCAAGCCTCCTACTTTCATCGTATCCTGATGTTTCTCTCTGGCTCTTGGCATGGATGAAAAAATGGTTGCGCCCTTCATAGAAATCGGATAGCATGCCGGCGAGGTGTTCGAGGGCCTGTTCAGGCGTATCTCCGTCTACATGGACTATGATGCCCGGTCCCTTTTTTGTCTTTCGTATATGACTTATCACCATATTGTTCACCAGAAACTTACTACTATATAAACTTTTCTATTTTGTAACCACTTTAAAGTGATTAAATGAGAACTCCATTGACAGTGCTTTCCTGTCCTGGCCTGTTGGTTATCCTGGCCTTTCCCTTGTCAGTATCTACCACGCTTCCCCTGGTAAGGATGTTTGCCCTGATGAAATTCCTGTTTGCAGGGTTGTCAAGGACGCTCTTTATAGTGGCTTTTGAGGCTTTCCTGGTCTTTGGGTCTATCAGGTTGATGACATCAGAATTCAGCAGCAGAATCTTCGAATTGCCGCCCCTTGTCCTGAGTATCTTCTGCTTGGTCTTGGCTATCCTTGTCTTTACAGAGGAATTCCCGCACTCATAATGCCTTTTCTTCCTGTAGTCCTTGTATCTTGAGCCAGAGGCCTTTCTCCTCGATCTCGACTGGTTGATTGCCATAGCGGCGAGGAAATCAGGACCATTTATAAAGCTTTTCATTGTCCTAAGTCAGGTTTCTAACTGGATTTTTTCTGCAAGTGCAGGATGCAAGCCCGAAGGGCAACTCAAGAAGAAATTTGTCAATCGAAAACTGACTGCGTCAGTTTTCTCAGACCATAATTATTCCGCCTGTTTGGCGGAATAATTATATTTCATGGCGCAAGCCCGCAGGCATCCTCAGTGCCGTGTTTAAGCGGGCTTGCAGCCAGTGAATGAAAAAATTTCTTCAGCACCATCAAAAATACCAACAAACAGAAGCCAATCACAACAATCTAAGCCATAATATTAAACTTTCCATTATATTTTTTAATTTAAGCTTGAATATTTAAGAAAAATTTAAATACTAGTTAATCTATACCGACAAAAAAAGTGAGAGCCCTTAACCAGTTCACAGTGCGCAAGCTCAGGGAATCGAGCCCAGAGCAGCTTGACCAGGCCATTGAATGGGTCTGCAACAGCCTGGGTTTTGTAACAAAGAGGGACCAGGACAGGACAGCCTTGGTGATACTCAAGGCCCTGATAAAGTCAGCTAGGGACGGTGAGGGCATGACCAGCGAAAATCTTGCAGATCTTGCCCAGCCATCTGTCGGAGCAGTGATCTACCATCTTAAAAAGCTGATGAGGGCAGGCCTTGTGGTCAAGGCAGGCTCATCGTACATGCTGAAGATGAATACCCTCACGGGAACAATAGATGATATCCAGAAGGATATCGACAATACCCTGGAAGATATAAAATACGCTTCAGAGGGGATTGATGAGGAACTGAAGTCAGAGAGATAAGCCTGGCACACTATAGATTCTTGAGAGGAGAATAGAGCACATGACACTGATGCTTAATCTTCCAGATGGAGGTGAATTCCATGCCTAAAAAGAGCAAGCCGAAGAAACAATAAGATGACCCGTATGATCAATACAGTTCATTTTTTTATTTTTTATTTTTCATTGCAATAAAACGAAATGAGGTGGTTAAACTGGCCTTGATAAATGAAGAAGGATATATAGAGGATAATGACTCGGATGATGATGATTATGATCCTGACGATGATGACGACTACAGGTAAATATCTGTAAAAAAGCTACCGGCACGGCTGTTGCTTTCAATAAATATAAATACTTGAACAGCAAAGCAGCCTCTTGTCGATTATGCAGCGGGTTATGATGGGATATTCCAGCAACCACCAGGTTAGCAAAGACACGATAATTATTGTCGCTAATGATCTAGATGAAAGTGACCTTCTGGCAATAACAGGCAGCTTAAGACCCAGGAAGAACGCCCTTTTGATCTGTGACCATGGTTTTCTCCGGGAGCATCCTGAAAAGGATATCTGTTGCATAGGGGACAATTTCAGGGATGCTGCTCGTCTTGTAAGGAAGCTGAAAGCCCTACAGCAGGATACAGGGAGAAGATACAGGGGCATCATCGGGCTTGATGAGGAATTCCATTACAGGATCTCCAGACAGATAGCTGATGAGTTCTCTCTCAGGTATTATCCAACTGGTCTCCTGGATGTTGCATCGAACAAATATCTGCAGCTTCTTGGGTTGAATAATGCAGGCATACGTGTTCCGGAATTTGAGCTTGTCACGAAAAGGAGCACCTTGGCTTTCCCGAATGTACTGAAGATAATCACTGGCTGTGCAAGCTCGTTCGCCTTTGTTAACAAGGACGAGGCTGAGTTCAGGAAGAACATTGCGTATATCAGGAACTCGGATGAGACTGTCCTGCATCCCCACATTGCCCAGGGAAAGGTCTATGACCCTAAAAGGCAGTTCATTGTCCAGGAATTCGTGCCTGGTGAAGAATACAGCTGTGATTTCCTGGTCCAGGGAGACAGGGTATGCGTACTCAGGGTTGTGAAAAAGCTGCAGAGCAGGCATTTTGGGTTCTTTGACGGATTTTACCTTTTCAAGCCCCATTTCCTTGAGAAGATAGAAAACCTGTGCAGGGATATTGCACGTGCCCTGGGAATAATGGACGGTGTCTCGATGCTCGATTTCAGGGTGCATAACAATACTATATATGTCCTTGAGACAAGCATAAGGCCAGGTATCGACTCGTTCATAGACCTCATGCATGAGGTATATCATTACACTAGCATCAACAAGCTGATGGAGCAGAGGCTTGGCAATAATGCAGAAATTGCCATTCCGGACAGAACAGGCCTGCTGTTCTTTTTCACCGCACCGCATCAGGGCAGGCTAAAGGTATTTGACACGACCTGGCTTGATAAAAACAGAAATGAGCTTGGTATGGTGAAAACGATAAAGAGTGTCCGGCCTGGCGAAGTGATCAGGAAGAGGCGTAAACACGACTATGTCGACCTTATGCTTGGATACGCAGTCCTGAGAGATGTAGACGACCCTGCAGCAGCAATGGAAAATATTAAAAACCATGTAATCATCCAGGTTGAAAGATGATCACGTGGAAAGATATCGAGCCGGAGCTAAGGAACAAATTTAATAAAAAACTATATCTCAGCAACGGAAAAGAGTTCCACAAGTATGTGAGGCGGGCGGTATCTCAGAGAAATGTGATGCTGCAAAGCTCGCTGGAATACAAGACCCCGCAGTACATCCTCGATGAGGATCTTCTGCTCAAGAGGGCCGGCTTGATAAAGGAGGCATTTGCCAGGCATTTTAAGAAATCGCGGATATTCTATGCATTCAAATGCAACGACCTCCCTTATGCCATCAGGCTGCTCAAGGATGCGGGAATAAATGCCGATGTCTCAGGCATGCTTGAGCTAAAGCTTGCACTGAAGCTCGGCTTTAGTAGGATCATATTCACCGCACCTGTAAAAACAGACGACGAGCTTAAACTGGCCATAAAAAATGATGTCATAATAAACATAGACAACCTGGATGAATTGGAAAGGGTTGTGGAGCTAAGTAAGAGACCAGGCAGAGTGAAATCCCTGGTAAGTTTCAGGGTAGACACCGGCAAAGGCAGATGGTCAAAGTTCGGTATGCCTTTTTCTGACCTGGTAAAATCCATAGATATCGCTGCCAGGGCAAAGGATGTGAGATGGACAGGCCTGCATTTCCACTCCAGCTGGAACAGCACCCCCGGCCATTATACATCAGGCATAAAAAAGATCAGCGAATTTATCGGGAAACAAGTTCCGGCTGTGCAGAGGCAACATCTCAGGTTCCTTGACATCGGCGGCGGTTTTTTATCTGAAGGCAGCGCATCCCTGATATCTGATACAGACAGAGGCTCACTTATTGAGATCGCAGGCCGTGACCCGGGACATAAAATATGCCTGGAGAAGGTTGCGGGTATAGATGAGTTTGCCTCGGCCATTTCAAAAGTCGTCAAAAATAGCATATTTGCCGGGCTTGAGCTATGGGCAGAGCCAGGAAGGTATATATCCCAGATGCCCACGTCGATACTGCTCAGGGTGGTCTCTGCCGGGAAAAGGATAACGGTCGACGGCGGCATAAATCTTATCGGGTCGGCGGACTTCAAGTATCTGTATTTCCCGATAGTCAACCTATCGAGGCCGTCCCTGGAAATGAAAGAGCAGGTGATCTATGGCTCTCTCTGCGACCCTGACGACTTGTGGGGGTATTATTATTTCGGGGAGAAATGCCGGAAAGGCGACATCCTTGCAGTGATGCACACAGGCGCATACACATTCTCGACCGCATGGCGGTTCATAAGACCAATCGCCCCATATACAGCATTCTCAGGCAACAGGCTTGTCCTGGCCAGGAAAGGCGAGATGTTCAGCGACAGATACAGGAACTGTCTAGTTACGAAGGACTGAAAACCCGTATGTCTCGTAGTATCTTTCAGGCATGAATTTCTTTTTGAAGTCGGTCAGGCTGCCGAAGCTCCCTCCAAAATCTACAAAGCTGAATCCCTTCTTTTTCAGGTGCTGCAGGTCATCGACGTTTGCAAGCTCACCTATGCCTGGGTAGCTGTAGTCAAGAAGCCCGAGCGAGGAATAGTAGTTGTTGGTGTTCGGCACCTTCCAGCCGCCTGTGATGGCGCATGGCTTGTTGTCAATGGCGACGACCCTGGTGATGTCAAACCCCCTGAAATTGTTGTCAATGATGTTCATATAGTATTTTGAGTCGACCTGGTCATTGTCCCTCCTTCTCTTTACCCATCTAGACACTACTGACCTCAGTTCGCTCTTCTTAAACCCTGATGCAGGCCTGATGCTTATGTCATGCTTCCTGTGGAGCCTGTTGATGATGTTCCTTGTCTTTTTCCAGGCTTTGCCGCTGAGGCTGCTGTCCCAGGATCTCATGTTGAACAGAGGCCATTTAAGGACCCAGTGGTATTTGGGTATCCTGTATTCGCTGCTTTTCCTTATATGCTCCAGGAGCCTCTGCCTGAACGGCCCTGTCACCTCGACTGTGACCTTGGATGCAGAGCCCTCTTCATAAGCGTATCTCAGAAACTGCATGAAGAGGCGCAGCCTGCTCTTTTCAGGCGCAAGGACCTCTGCAAGGAGATGCCACACCCCGCTTCTTGTGCGATATGCCATGACGCCCATGTCATTGCCAGAGCTCAGGAAGATGCTTTTTCCGTTGCCATGCCCTTTGTAATAAAAATGCCAGAAGTTGTGTTCAGCAAAAAAGCCGTGTGCTTTTATCGATCTTTCGATTGTATCCTTGCGGGAAAGTATATCAGTTATTGCCTCCATTTAGAACCACTGCAACCTTATCTGACAGGAACCTCGAGCTCCATGTCCAGTATCTCCTTGAAATCATCGACCACCTTCTTTACAGGAGTGCTGATATTGACCTTTGACTTTAGGTGATAATCTATATTATGCCTTTCAAACGCGCTTATCAGGATCTCATGGATCATCTCATCATGGCTAAGGCCGAGTGATATCGCTGCCTTAGGTATGGTGTTGTCCGCGCTAATCCCTGGGTTGGGGTTCATCTCAAGCACATAGGGCGTCCCGTCATTGCTTAGCCTGAGGTCTATCCTGCTGTAGTCCCTCACGTCCAGGATCTTTGTGGCTTCGATTGCAAAGCGTTTCATCTTTGTTTCGAGGTACTTGGGTATTTCTGCCGGGCAGACCTCGAACGCGCCCTCATCATCCGGGAGATCATCATAGTTCCATTTCATGTCATAGTCCAGTATCCTGTGCCTCCCTTCAGGGAGGTTCCTGAACTTCATCTCTGATATCGGCAGCGCAACAGGGTTTTTTGCTCCGAGCACCCCAATAGCGAACTCCCTTCCCTCGATGTACTCCTCGACAAGGGTGGGCTGGTTATAGGCCTTGTTTATCTGGTTTACCTTTGACCTCAGCTGTTTCTCGTCGAATACTACTGAACTGTTGGTTATCCCTATGCTGTTGTCGTTGCATGACGGCTTTACTATCAACGGGAATCTCATATCCTGGCTGAGCTTTTTATTTTTTGAATAAAAAACTTGATGCTTTGGCGTCGGTATACCGTTCTGCGAGAGGATCTCCTTGACCCTTATCTTGTTCATGCACAAAGCAAGTGCTAACGGTCCCGAGCCTGTGTAGGGTATGCTGCAGAGTTCAAGCATCGCTGCAACATGCGGCTCGAACAGGCTGTTGCCCTGGTAGCGCTCGCAGACATTGAACGCAAATTCAACATTCGAATCCCTGAGCACCTCAAAGGTCTTCTCGTTGACATCATATATCCTTGCCTCGTGCCCGAACCTCTCAAGGGCTTTCTTCACGATTGATGCTGTCTCCATAAGGTCCTTCTCGACCTCTTTGTTCTGGAACCTCTCAAAATTGTTTGAAAGAACAGCAATCTTCATTTAACCACCCTTGATTGCGAGGCAACATAGGAACCAAAGAAGCAGTAGTGTTGTTTTATCGCATGGATCATATGCATAATATTTATTGCACCCCGGTTTGTTTTGTGTCTCTTTTTATAATCAAACTTATTTAAATATTTTTTGATTATGATGCTTCATCTAAAAGGCAGGTTAGCATCAATTCGCGCAGGCTAATCAAAAATGTCCTTCAAATCTCGTCTAGTCAGTATTTTGCAGTGAATGGAAAACTATAAATATCATTTCTTAATTGGAATAGGTATATGCATGAGATCCGGATTCATGGAAGAGGCGGCCAGGGCGGCGTGACAACAGGCCAGCTCATGGCCATCGCGGCATTTTATGACGGTGGGTACAGTCAGACTTTCCCCATGTTCGGTGTTGAGAGATGCGGGGCCCCTGTCCAGGCCTTTGCACGGATAGATAAAAAACCGATAAGGATACGCTCAGAGGTCTATGAGCCTGACATCGCTGTTGTCCTTGACAGTTCCCTGATCGAGACAGTTGATGTCACAAAGGGGCTGAAGACAAAGGGGAAGATCATAATAAACTCAAACAAGACAAAAAAGGAGCTGGGCATAAAAGGGAACTTTGAAGTCCATATCGTCGATGCGACGCAGATAGCCCTGGAGATTTTTAAGAGGCCTATTGTAAACACGCCGATGCTGGGCGCATTCTCAAAGATAACTGGCCTGGTGACTGTAAAGTCGCTGAAGAAGGCCGTGGATGATATCCTAAGCAAGACCAAGGGCCAGAAGATCGCAGATCTCAACAAGCGCGCTATTGAGGAGGTCTATAAGGCGACCAGATGAAGAAAAAAAAGAAGTTCGGGATAGGCGCTGTCATCACAGAGCCAGGCAACTCGGTCAGGAACAAGACAGGGAGTTGGAGAGTGCTAAAACCAGTCAAGGACCCGAAGAAATGCACCAACTGCGGTTTCTGCTGGATGTTCTGCCCGGACATGGCAGTGACTGAGAAATTCGAGATAAATTATGATTACTGCAAGGGCTGCGGGATATGCGCCAGGCAGTGTCCCTTCGGAGCGCTAAAGATGGTCAAGGAGGAGAAATAGATGGATGAGCATTCACCTGATGGAAACAGGCAGGGACTCGCGATAGTCTATGTGCCGTGCAAGGACAGGAAAGAAGCAACTGTTATCGGCGAAGCTCTTATCGACCAGCGTCTTGTAGCATGCATCAACATCTTTCCCATCAGCTCGCTGTATAACTGGAAAGGAAAAAAGGTAGAGGAATCAGAATCTGTCATGATCGCAAAGAGCATAGCGTCAAAGGTTCCGCAGATAGAGGATGCTGTCAAAAAGATGCATTCATACGAGATCCCATGCATACTTAAGCTAAAAGCTGACGTGAACAAGGAATACGCTGCCTGGGTAAACTCTATGGTGGCATGAGTGGATAAGATTGGCAAAGAAAAGGGTAAAATCAACCAAGAAGGTCATTGAGGCATCGATGGCAGCAGCTATAGCTGTCAAGCTGTGCGAGCCTACAGTGATTCCTATGTATCCTATCACTCCGCAGACCCATATTGTCGAGCGCCTCGCTGATTTCATAAATGACGGAGAGCTGAACTGCGAGATGCTCCATGCTGAATCAGAGCATGCGGCAATATCAGCAGCTGTCGGTTCAAGTGCTGCAGGGTCCAGGACATTTACTGCAACCGCATCACAGGGTCTTGCACTGATGCATGAGGTCCTGCATATCGTCTCGGGAATGAGGTTGCCCGTTGTTATGGCTGTTGCCAACAGGGCGCTTTCCGCCCCTATCAACATCTGGAATGATCATCAGGATTCGGTCTCTGCAAGAGACACTGGCTGGATACAACTCTATGTCGAATCAGCTCAGGAAACTCTGGACACGCTGATAATGGCTTTCAGGATTGCTGAGGACCACAGGATTTTGCTGCCTGTCATGGTCTGCCTAGATGGCTTCACCTTAAGTCATGTATATGAGCCTGTGGATATCCCGGCGCAGACTGAGGTAAGGAAATTCCTCCCAAGGTTCAGGCCATCTATAGTCCTTGACCCGAAAAAGCCTGTCACGATGGGCCCTGTCGGGTTTCCTGACTCTTTCATGGAATTCAAGAAGCAGGAGCAGGATGCTATGGACGCAGCGAGGAAGATCATAAGGAGCGTCGCCAGTGATTATAAGAAAAGGTTCAAGAGGAGCTACGGCAACGGGCTCATCGAGACTTATAATATACGCGGCGCCAAGACAGCAGTGGTTGCCATGGGCACCATCTGCAGTACCACAAGAGTCGTTATTGACGAACTTAAGAAGAAAGGGAAAAAGGTAGGCCTGATAAAGATAAAGAGTTTCAGGCCGTTCCCTTCGCAAGAGCTTAGGGAAACTACCAGGAATATCAAGAGTCTGGCAGTGATAGACCGCGACATATCACTTGGCCATCACGGCGCCCTTGCAACCGATGTAAGGGATGCGTTGTTCAGCCGCAAAATAAAGGTCAATGGCTTTATAGCAGGACTTGGGGGGCGAGACATTACCCCGAAAGACATAAAATATATAATATCATCGAAAAACAGGGAAAACGAATGGATAAATGTGCAGTGATTAAGTAATGACAGCGCATCATCTGATAAAGGAGAGGGACACTGCTACACAATGCCCCTATTGCGGAGAAAAGTTTGATATGAAAAAGTGGAGGTCTGCCATGCATCTCCAGAAGCATTACAAGGAGAATGTGTGCAGTTGCGGCAGAACCATCCGCCTGACAGTGGATTTTTGTGGCTCAGGACATGACAGATGGGCTGAGAAGATTGCCAGGGAGGTCGATGAGCATTCCCTGGAAGAGAAGGTAAACGGAAAATGAAGCACATGATAAACAACATCCCTGCTGAAGAGCATTTTGCCCAGGGCCACAGGGGCTGTGCGGGCTGCGGCTCTGCGCTTGCGGTAAGGTATGGACTCAAGGCTGCAGGGAAGAACACTATAGTAGTGTCAGCAACAGGCTGTGTCGAGGTTTTTTCAACACCTTATCCTGAGACAAGTTGGCGCGTCCCATGGATACACGGCGCTTTCGAGAACGCTGCGACAATTGCATCGGGCATTCACAGGTCGCTGAAGATGCAGGGGAAGCGGGACAAGGTAAATATCATAGTCTTCGGCGGAGACGGCGGCACGTTCGACATAGGCTTCCAGTTCATAAGCGGCGCGTTTGAGCGCGGGGAGCGCATATGCTACATATGCTATGACAACTCAGCATATATGAACACGGGCGTGCAGAGGAGCGGTGCCACCCCTAAGTATGCATCCACGACCACAACACCTGCAGGAAGCAAGATACACGGGAAGCAGGAATTTAAGAAGCCCCTGCCTCTGATTTTTGCGGCCCATGGCGTGTATGTCGCAACAGCCAACATCGCATACCCTCAGGATTATATCAAGAAGGTGCAAAAGGCCCTGTCCATGAAAGGGCCGAGCTATATCCAGGTGTTTTCACCTTGCCCCACAGGTTGGAAATACCCGACCAACCTGACTATAGAGATAGCCAAGAAGGCGTTCCAGACTAGGATAACTCCGCTTTATGAGATAGAGAAAGGGATACTCTCGTTCTACAGGAAGCCCTCCAGCGTGCTGCCTGTCGAGGAATACCTCAAGATGCAGGCCAGGTTCAAGCATCTTACCAGTGCAGAGATAAAGTCTGTGCAGAAGCATGTTGATGATGAATGGAACAGGCTGGAGCAGCTCGAGGTCACCAAAGTCAGGATATGATTGTCCCTGTAAATTTCCTTCCTTCAAGACAGTCCCTTAGATTCTCAAGATTGTTCCCGTCAAGGATAATTACTTCAAGTCCCAGCCTCATGGCTTTCCTGCTTGCAACAGGGTCAAAGGGAACATTCATTCCCGGGGTCCAGCTTCCACCGGTCAAAGACAGGAGACTGTTCCATGACAACACCCTGATAGGTCTGGCATCACTATTCTTTCTTGGGTCTTTGTCATATACCATATCTATGTTGCTCATGTTGATCAGTCTTGCAGCACCGAAATTCTCAGCCAGGAGAACAGCGTCATAATCAGATGAGCTTCCTGGCATGTAGCCGGCGCCGATGATTATTCTCCTGTCTGTACTTATCTTTCCGGATGGGTTGTCTATCACTTTCTTATACGCATGCTCAGAAACAATGCACCTTACAAGCTCAGCATTGAGCTTCGTTGACATGATGCCGATCCAGTCTTTGTCCTCTTGGGTAACGTCGGTTATCTGCTGCGCCGCGGCCTGATAATCCCTGCAAATCCTGCCACCGCCGCATACTATGATGAAGCGTTCACCCTTTTTGATGTAATCAAGCAGAAGATGCCTGAATCTTTTCAGGAAAGCTGTATTGATGCTCCCTGGCATTATCAGGGAGCCGCCCAGGGAGATGACTGTTGTCTTCATTGTGATTGTGATATGGAAAC
>CAZPXC010000003.1:11944-44963 GCA_964590935.1 uncultured Methanosarcinales archaeon | reverse complement strand
ATATAATCATTGCGACAGAATGATCCTTGTGTGAAAATAGGTGATGCAATCCCTTAGTGCCTACTGTTCCTCATCCAGGCCATAGGAATCTATAAATGACTTGATGACAGCGAAATCCTGGATATACTTGTGGCCCTTTTCAAGAAGCACGAACGATTTCCTGCCTTTCCTGTCCTTTTTTTCTTCTATAAACCTCTTGCTTATCAGCTCATCCAGGTATTCCTTGAGCATCTGGCTGGAGAGGTTTGACCTGTAAAGGATATGGGTCGGCTTCACCTCGCCAGGCTTATCCTGGATCGATTTCAGGATATCATAAATGATGGTTATCCTGTCCCTCTTTCTGCTCATCTTTTGCGCACCAAATAAAAATTAATGCAAATGAAAATGTATGCAAACAACTCCAAAATATGCCCTATCGCATAAAATAGCTGATGATTGACCGATATCAGGAAATGGAAGCTCCCGAACAAGAGAAACAGGAAAGCGACAGCGACCAGCAGGGTCTTTACCTGCCTGTTCTCAAGATAGTTCTGGATGAAATGCCAGCTGATAAACATAAGGTAAACGGTTGAGACCAGGTAAAACATGTAAAGGATGTTCCTGCTCAAGAATATCGAGGACAGCGAAAGTATGAGCAAAAGCCAGAGTGCCCTCAGGCGCTTGTCTTTTAAGGTAGTATACATCAGGATTGACAACCCCACTGTCATGAAGAAGATATGCGTCAGGATACCCATTGTTTCGAACACAGAAACAGACTGTATCTTCATCATGGTGCAGACATTCTCGCTCAGCCTTGATATTATCAGGAAATTCAGTATCGACTGGATAAAGTATGACACAGATATAAGGAAGAAAGAGATGCTGAAGTATTTTACAGAACGCTGGCATGTCCTTGTGTATATCTTGTATGCGAACACAGAGACCAGCAGGGTTATGACTGCAAATATTGCCTCAAGAGCAACATCGTATCCGAAGAACCAGGGTGGGGAGTAGAATGTCAGCACCATATTGCAATAGTATTTAAGCTAATTTTTAAATGTTACGCAGTTTATATCAGATTTTCCCTTCTTATTGTATTTAAGTGACCATGGCTATACTGTATGTTAACATCCATGTTTAAGATGCGTTAAAGCTGTAATTGTAAGTGCTTTCGGAGGTGAAAAATGATGTACTACTGGCATATGGGGAATATGGGTCTTTTCGGAGGAATAGGGATGATCCTGTTCTGGGGGCTGTTCATCTGGCTTATTGTATGGATCGTCTCCCAAAACAAGAAGCAGACAGAGGACCCGAAATCCATCCTGAAGAAAAGGCTCGCGAAAGGAGAGATCTCTGGTGATGAGTATGACAAGCTTGTAAAGAAGCTGTGATCAGATACCTGTATTTTTTTATTTTAGTTTTCCATAGGCATTGTTCCATCTGTCGGCAAGCCTGAAAAATTCGGGATAGCTGTTTTTCCTTATGAATTCTATCGCCTGCCTGTACTTGCCGTACTTGTACCCTTTTTTTGAATGCCAGCTTCTGATGATGCTGCAGGACTCTAGCTTGGGACAGTCTGCGCAGGTCTCGAATCCTTTATCCCTGAAGCAGCATAGCTTTATACTGCATCTTGCCCTGCTGATGTCCCTTTCGCCTGTATCAAAGCCCAGCTTGCATCCTTTGCAGAATCCATCCTTATAAGGCTTGCATGTCCTGCAATATGCACCGCAGCATCCGACATATCTTCTTGGATCAGTGTCCTTTCTCATTGTTGTTTTGCCAGGACAGCGGCCCTGCTGAAGAGCACCCTCTTTTTTCCAGATATTGCCAGGCCTGATCTTTTGGCTGTTTTCAATGTCTCTTTAAAACCCTCTTCTGAGACACGGAAATTCGGCTCGACCACCAGGATTTTCCCGCCTGGTTTGAGTATGGAGCTTAGTTCCCGGAAAAGGCTTTCCTGGCTTGGCACCTCGTGGACAACATAGAACGCAAGGATAAAGTCCGCCTTCTCAGTTATGCCGAGCGAATGCGCTTCGCTCTTATGAAGAGTGATTATCTTTTCAAGCTTGGTGCCTTTAATCTTCGCTTTCAGCCTGTCAAGCATCGCCTTCTGGATGTCTGCTGCAATAACCTTGCCTTTATTTCCGACCATCCTTGCCATAGGCACGGAAAATACTCCCGGCCCGCAGCCGATATCGATGACTGTCATGCCTTTCTTTACATATCCTCTAAGTATCAACCTGGGGTTATGGACGAGCCTTCGGGCGAAGTTGTCGATATGCTTGGCGCGCTTCTCAGGAAATACCCCTTTGCTCGTTGTCTCTTCTGCCATTCTTCGCTTTTATTTTTTATTTGCCAGCGCAGTCCCTACTGCGATGGTCATGGCAGGGATTGCGAGATATCTGAGGCCGATCTGGGCGAAATAATCAGAGATGGCCATCCCGGACATCGGGATAAGGACCAATAGATCGAGGACAATGCTTATGCCGAGCCAGACAGCGCCGACAACAATGCCTTCCCTCAAAAAACCAGCCTTGACTTTCTTGAAATATGATATCAGGAGCCAGGCAGCTGATGCAGTTCCCACAACAATCATTATCGACTTGAAAAGGAATATGTCTATTGCCAGTTTTCCGTCCTTTGTGTAAAAAAAGAAGGAGACGACAAAGGGTATCAGCCATATAAGAATGCCGTAAATGATCATCCTGAGATTCTTTTTTATTGTTGGTTTCATTGTGAATATTGTGGAGACTTTTAGATTTATAAATTGTTCGTTTCCTTTGGTGATATTACCTTGTCTCTTCAAGAATTACCTTTTTCTTAAAACCGCCCCTTTCCCTGGCCTTTTTTGCCCTGAACTCTTCCAGCTTGTCTCTGCTGACGCCGTACAAGTCGCATAATGCATATATCACCTCGAGAATATCAGCAAGCTCCTCCTTGTCTGGATCCTGCAGAAACTCATCAACCTCTTCCTGGAGCTTGGCCCTGAGTTTCTTTTCATATTCCTCGTCTGATGCAATATGGATGATGGGGGTTTTTCCTTTGCTTCTGATTATCTCCGGTATCCTGTCCCTGACAAGCTTGTTGAATCTCATGGTAATGCTGAAGGCTTATGGTTTATAATCCTTTTGGTATTTTTAAGTTCTTATGTATTTGTTTAGTGTTAAGTCAATACTATTTTCTTGATTGTGCAACAAAATTTTTTAATAATGGCAGCAATCCCGCTTAAGCACGGCACTGTGGGTGCCTGCGGGCTTGCGCCATTAAAAAATTTCTGTTTGAGTAGCCCTTCGGGCTGGCTTACTGCACTTGCAGAAATATTGGATATTCTCAAAACAGCAAGATTTAAATACTTGTACATATGCACAAACATGCAAATGAATAAACTTGAGGAAAGATCGAGATTGTACAGGGCTCTGGGAGAGCCGGTAAGGCTGAGGATTGTGGAGTATCTCCTCAGGAAGGGAAGATGCACATGCGTCTGTGAGCTTAGCAGGCTTCTGAAGAGGGACCAGTCAGTGATCTTTAGGCATATACAGGTGTTGAGGGATGCGGGAATATTGAACACAAGCAAACAGGCTAAGTATCTGATATGCTGTGTTAAGGAAAGTGACAGGATAAGGAGACTAATGGAGGTGTAAGATGACTGAAAAGAAAAAAGGGTTTTTCAGCAGGATATTTGACCGCGTTGATAAAAACCTTGAGGAAAAATCAAAAGAGGAAAAGTGCTGTTGTTGCCAGGGCTCCAAAGATAAAGAATGCTAAATGGGATTGTCGACTGGATATTGTATTCTGTTTTCAGGCTTGACCCTGCTTCAAGCCTGGCAGGGGCCCTTAATTTTTTTATCTATGACTCTGTAAAGATACTGCTGCTGCTGTTTGTGATGATCTCCATTATCGGGTTTCTTAGAACATACCTGCCCCAGGACAGGGTCAAGAAATGGCTGACTGGCAAAAAAAGCCTGCCAGGGCATGTTATTGCCTCCATGTTCGGAGCGATAACACCTTTCTGCTCATGCTCATCCATACCTATATTTTTAAGTTTTCTAGAGGCAGGGATACCGCTGGGCGTGACATTCTCATTCCTTATCACGTCCCCTCTGGTGAATGAGTACCTGGCGGTCCTGATGCTCGGGTTTTTCGGATGGAAGATAACCCTGGCATATGTGGCAGGCGGGATGCTCATCGGGACTTTAGCCGGCTTTGTCCTTGGAAAGATGAGCTTAGGGAAATACCTCGCAGAGGATATGGTATCAGCGCGTGGCGAGGCCCATCATGAGGTCAAGTACGATAGGGTCATGGAGAGGGTAAAATATGGACTAAACGAGGCGATCTCCATAACAAGGAAACTATGGGTATGGGTCCTTGTGGGCGTTGGCATAGGGGCAGTCATCCATGATTTCATACCATCAGAGGCTATCCAGTCCATAGTGAGAAAAGGTGGCCTGCTGTCTGTGCCTGTGGCTGTTTTTTTGGGCGTACCTATGTACGGGAGCTGTGCAGCCATCGTCCCTATTGCCATTGTCCTGTTCCAGAAAGGGCTGCCGCTGGGCACAGCCCTGGCTTTTATGATGGGTGTCGCAGCTCTCAGCTTCCCAGAGGCAGTCATCTTGAGGAGAGCGATGAGGCTAAAGCTTATAGCAATATTTTTCGGGGTAGTGACATCAGGGATAATCCTGACAGGATATGCATTCAACATCCTGCAGAATATCCTTGTCTGATGTCTGTGTATTTTAGAGGTTCATTTCCTTTTGTACAGGACATCATGTATCATCTTATCTATAATAAAAATATTTAAATAACTCAATAATAATCTTTATAATCATAATGCGCGATCTGCAGTGTGCTGTGTATTTTGACGGGAAGCAGGACTATATCTTTATGCAAAGGCTGGGCACGTTCGATGATGTTCGCCTGTGCGATGATGCAGATGATTTTAAGGAAAGCTCTCTTGAGATGATGATGAACTCTTCGGGGATACGTTCATTGAGCATGCAGACCGCTGATAGCAAAGATCCGTTTGCAGGGGAGCTTGTCAGGCTCCTGCAGGATTCTGTTCCGGATATAAAAATAATAAGGCAGGATGGAAGATCGATCGAGGAGGTCATCAGGAAATACGGCCTGGCCTCTTTTGAACATGTGCCTTTTACACTCCCTCCAGGTTCAGCCTGGCCGGCTCATATACATGAGAATACCACTGAGGCATTTTATGTTGTAAAAGGGGTTGTTGCTGTGGATGACGGTGTTTTCTATGAGGGGGACAGCGGATGTTTACCGCCCGGAAGGCCGCATAAGTACAAAAATCCGACAAACTCCAGCACGAAACTGTCTGTGTTCTTCAGCCCAAAACATGATTCAGATGATACAAAAAAGGTTGAACTGGAAGAAGAAGAGCAGCCTCAATTCCAGGAGATATCCTCTTTTGCTCTCCAGGCGACAGATGTGCCGTTATATCAAACCAGGGATGTTGCAAAACTAAGATATGCATTGTTCCTGTCAAAGGAGTATGGAGAGAGAGGCCCTATAAGCATGATGGAAAATCTATTAGACGGGATGCATAAGGATACCGGGGTAATACTAGAGCCGATAGTGATGGACGAGGCGACTGGCAGGTTTTCATCTCCCCGTTTCCCATGGAAAAGATCAGATGTTATTAAGAGGCAAGTTACCCACGCAAACAGTGTCTTTCTTGCAGGAAACCTGCAGTCTGGTTATGTCGAGGCCATCTACAGATGGTTTGATAAGCTCCCCAGGATGGTTGATATGTACTCAACTCCTGAACTGGAAGACTTTATCAGGGTTACAGAGGTTGCTGGTGATTACCTCCTGGGACTGAGAAATGTTCTTGGAAATAACGGAAAACAGCCAATAAATACTTTTTTTGTCCAGAGCAGGACATCCCATAACCTGCATCTGAAATATAAAGACAGGGTATTGGAGAGATGCAAAGAAAGAGGGATCAATGTATCGGATTCTGTCTACATAGAAGGCGATTCGGATTTTTCTCCTGCTGCTGATGGGAATACTGCAGTCATGGTCGAGTGCCTGGACAGGATAAGCCTTGTCATGGATATCAGGCAGAGATTCGGGGGCAGCCCTGTGATAATATATCGTGGCTTTAATCCTATAGCGCTGGATTATTATGAAAAGACCAGGGGAAAGTGAAAATAGGTAGATGCTATTTTCTGTTGGTGGTTTCACTGTTCTCTCTCTTCAGGATATCAAAGCGTATTATCGCGATAAACAAAGAGCTTACTATAAATGCCTCAGTTGCCAGCCCTGCATACGAGCTGACTATGAGATCGTATGCTATCCATGCAGGCCTTGCAGACAGAAAAAGCCATCTTATATGCCTTGTCCTGCTGCTCCAGAGGGCGAAGCATTCAAGTGTCATCGAGATCACCGGCAGCAGGCTGATATAGCCCTCCCATGTCAGCAGCCCGGCGACCCAGAAAAAGATTATGAACAGGTACATGACGCCTTTATTGTTGAGCCATCTCCTGGAATCCCTGAGATAGAAGACATATGCTGTCGCAGCAGAAAGGCCGTTCATGGCTGCGCCTGTCCAGGCTCCAAGGAGGGAAAAGTGGACAGTGAAAGCGAGCGCTGCAAGAAGCTGCAGTATCAATGTGAAAGATCTCCTGTCTTTCTGGAACGAGGCCACAACAAACATCAGCCCGACAAAGCCGATGGCCTGGATGATGATAAAATTCATGCTATTAGATACGACCGAGCCTCTATATTAAGTTTGCGGCGTAGAAATTGTTTCGTGCGGATAGCGAGTCAGCCAGATAATCTCTCTCATAAAGACCTGATCTTTTCAACTATCCTGTCTATCTTCGACAATGCCCTGGCGTCCTGCTCCAGGTCATCATTATCATATGCTTTGAAGCAATAGGATGCAGCAAGATCAAGTTTCAGGTATTTTACATATCCATGCATAGTGTAGTCTAGATATTTCTCTGAAGCCTCGATGCTCCCTCCGCCGACCATGAAAAGGATAAGCCTCTTGCCTTTCAGGGATTCTGCCCTGTAAAACGGATGGTTCCTGTCGACAAAATCCTTCAACAGTCCGGTAACATTATCAAAGTACCTCGGCGAACCGAGCACTATGATGTCAGAATGGAGCATCCTTTCCATGATAGAGGCCATGTCATCATCGATCACGCACACGCCCTTGTCATTGCAGCTCATACAGCCGATGCAATGCCTGATATCCTTGTCCCTTAGGAAAAGCAGCTCTTTTTCACCTTCGATATTATCGTATATCCTTGAGAGGACAAAATCAGTATTTCCCTTTCTGGGGCTGCCGGATATCAATAATACCTTTGCCATTTGGATTGTGAATTATGGGCTGTATATAAAGTTTCTTTTTGGGCTTTTATTTCTGAATATGTCATTGATAATATTTTTTCTGAATGGCATGGATTTTTTCTCTTCCTGTGCAAGAAGCGGGCCCGGGGGGCTACTCAGAATGAAATTTGTCAATCGAAAACTGACTTTGTCAGTTTTCTCAGACCATAATTATTCCGCCTGTTTGGGCGGAATAATTATATTTCATGGCGCTGGCTCGGCAGGCACCCGCAGTGCCGTGTTTAAGCCGAACCAGCCGCCGTGAATGAAAAAATTTCAATGGCACAATAAAGAAAATATTGTCCTTGATATAACACAAAGCCTTGGTTACTTATACCACAGCTTCATTTAAGGGGCTTGCTTATGCTCCATAAGAGGTTAAAGTATGATCTAAAGTCATCTGACAATCCTTTGTTTTCTATCAGGATAGAGATGGGCTCTGTTGTTCCTGAGCCAAGGAATATCGCTGTTTTATCACCATAGATATTGATGGCTATGGGCGAGGAGAACCTGTCAGGGAGCAGCCTTGCTTTGATGTACTTATATCCTGAATACCTCAGGGCCTCTTTCTTGTCCCAGTTCATAAAGAGCATCCTTATGGGGATTTTCTTTTTGATCCTCCTCCTGTGGTAGTTCTCCAGGAACGGGCTGGTTCTCACAGAGGGAGCATGGGCGCCGATTACGTACTGCTCATCCGGGTATTTCAGCTTATCCTCGAAGACTATCTTTCTCCCGTTCAGGCCGGTGTAGACCCTGACAAGGGTCTGTTCCTGGTTCTGCCTGATAAGCAGCTGAGGGAGGATCTTTTCCACGTCTGTCCTTTTCTCGTCAAGGATGTCCAGTATCCTTTCAGGGCCGACTGCCTCAAAAACATTCCTGTTGTTTATCATGGTCGAGGAGACAAAGCCCTTGTCCTTGAGCATCTCGACAGAATCATAGACATTTCTCCTGTGTATCTTTGTCCTGCCGCATATCCTGCCTATGAGAGACGGGCCTGATTCGATCAGCGCAATGTAGATCCGTGCCTCGTTTTTCGACAGGCCAAGCTCCCTGAGTGTTTCCTCGATCATCTTTTCCAGGGATACTATCCAGTTTTTTAAATATTGTGGTGGTAATTGTTACTATAAAACTTTATTTAGTCGAACGGATTATCGTTTTAATATGGCGGCAGACAGGTTGTTGGACAGGATAGACAGGAAACAGAACCCCTGCATTGTAGGTTTAGACCCTGTAGCTGAACGGATCCCAAAACACCTGATAAGCGGCAGTTCATTCAGGGACATCGGAACCGCCTTTAAAAGATTTAACTTTAAGATCATCGACGCTGTGCATGATATAGTCCCTGCAGTCAAGCTCCAGATAGCGTTTTATGAAAAATACGGGCACGAAGGGCTAAAGGCGTTCAAGGATTCAGTTGATTATGCGAGGGCAAAGGGACTGGTCGTCATCGAGGACGGGAAGAGGAATGATATAGGCAGCACATCCCAGGCGTATGCAGAGGGGCACCTTGGAAAGGTCAGGGCAGGCCAGGTAAAAAAGCCGTCACTTGACCTGGATTTCCTGACAGTAAACCCTTTTCTGGGGACAGACGGGCTTGACCCTTTTGTAAAGGTCTGCAGGGAAAACAATAAAGGGATATTTATACTCGTAAAGACGAGCAATCCAAGTTCAGGGGAGTTCCAGGACAGGATGATCCGGATAACCGGTGATGAAAGGAAAGAATTAAGTCGTCTCGGCCTTGACATTGAGGACAACCTGACCGAGCTGTATAACCTCGTCGCACTGCAGGTGAACAAGTATGCCCAGGCGCTCAAGGGCAGGAGAGGCTATTCCCCTATAGGTGCTGTTGTCGGTGCAACATACCCTAAGCAGTCAGAGATACTGAGAAAGATCATGCCTGATTCGATATTCCTTGTGCCGGGATACGGGGCGCAGGGAGGGAGCGCAAAAGACCTGGTCAACTGCTTTAACAGCGATGGATACGGTGCAGTCGTAAATTCCTCAAGAGGGATCATCTTTGCCTATGAAAAACATGATGAGCCTGAAAGGTTTGCAGCACATGCAAGAAAAGCTGCACAATCCATGATTATGGATATATGTTCTGCATTGGACAGTTGCGGGAAATTACCTAAAGGGTGGAAAAAGCTTTCCTTATAGTTTAGCCCTGGAGCGATCCGGGATTGGAATATCTTTCTCTCACCATGTTGGTTAAGTTTTTAAGTTTTGGCTTTCTCCAGGTCACTATGATCTTTAAGTCAGTTTATTATGCAGGCATAAGGAAATATTACGGATGGAGACAGAGAAGATCAGATAAAAAGCTAGAGAAGGTCGATGACAGGATTTATTTTGTCAGGACAATGCTTGAACTGAATGAATTTCTGCATATCCCTACAAATGCCCCTGGTCTCTATGACAGGAGAGATGAGTTGAAATCAGAAAGTGAACGACTGGAAAAACAGGTCAGTGTTTACAGTACTGTATGAATCCTGAAATACTATGAAAAAACTAATAGATCGTGTAACAGAAGTTGAACATCCATTTTTATACTGTACGAGAGAGAGATTTGAAACATATATCCAGGAATGCAGATGGTTGGCAAAGAAAGGCTTTTTCGACGGTAACGGGCTCTATTTTGCACCTGGTGCTGACGGTGTCCCTTTGATTTTTTCGAGGCAAAGGGGACATCTGACAGGATTCGGCAAGAGAAGATGGGACGTTCTCTCGATGGCGAGGTTCCTGGAACTTATAGGAGAGGATCCAAGGGTTCACCTTGGGAAATATCATGGCATCGATGCTGATAATCCATATATTGAGCACTGGGACAATTATTCGCAGGCAGTAGGGCTGGTGAATGATGTCGCATATATACAAAGGGCGCTTGGTGATACGAGGTATGATTACATCATCTTCAAGGGGTTCAATGATTCAATATATCCCAGCCTGCATATGATGAACAGGTACGAGGACTTTCTGGATTATGTTGTCAGGAATCATTCCACTGACAGCACAATATTTCTTGCATCTTTTGCCTCAGACGGCTCCTATAAACCATTTACAGATGGGGATTATATGAGTATATTAGAAAAAAGGTTCGGGTATAGGAATATCACCTATGACATTGCTGATGAAGAGATCCTTGAAATAAAGGGCTCTTATCCTGAAAGATATGAAATCTTCAACATACGCGGGATGCCAAAAGCTAAGGATATAGGTGATCCGCGGGTCACTGAGGCCTGGATCAACATATTGATCGACTCAGGGAATTTCGGTATATTCAGAAAAACAACTGCCAAATAGGTCACCATCTACTGCGCAGAGAATGAAAAGAAAAAAATAAGATATCTTATTATTTGTTCTTCAGCGATGCGATCCAGCCCGCTGCCTCGTCTTTCATCGCAAGGCCGACGCCGACACCTAACGAAATAGCGATACCCAGCGCAAGACCCCCGACAAGTATGAGCAGCACGTTCTTAAGGATGCTGACATCTATTATCTGGTCCATCGCGAGCACGATTACCACCATAAGGATGAAGTACTTCGCGATATTGGCGAGCAGCTTGACACCTGAGACGCTCACATGAAGGACGAGCTTGTGCACATATTCTGCTGCCATTGCTCCGGCAAGACCGATGCCCATGGCGATAAGCAGCTTCGGGAACCATGCAGCGAACATGGATACGATCTGCGAGACAGGGTCAAGGTTTATATATGTCGCGCCGGCCGCAACAAAGATCACGAAAGTGTACCACTTCACGACCCATCCGACAAGCGCTGAAATCTTTATCTTCTCAAGAGGCTTTGCAAGGTGCAGCTTCTTGAACTTGTCGTCAAATTTCATCTTGTGCAGGGCCTGTTTTATCAGATGGCCGAGCAGCAGCCCGAGAAGATAGCCGAACACTACAACGACAGCTGCAGAGATTATCGCAGGAATGACGCTGACGAACTGCAGGGTTATCCCTTTCAGGGGATCACCAAGTGCAGAACCCATTGTACTAAAAAAACCCATTATTAACCACCCCTTTTACCGATTTTAAATATATTGTATTTTTCTTATGGGTTGTATTATTTAAAGTTTTTGATTTTACTCGGAGGAAAATCGAAAGGTTTATATTTAAGTATGGAAAAATGATAATTTAATATGTCAGATGATAAAAGTGTTGATGAAATTGTCGGGGAATTCCAAAAATTCAAAAAATCAGGCGGAAAACCCTTCAAGGAAAGAGCCAAAAAATTCGAGGAGTTTTTTGATCCTGAGAAATTTTACTCTGCACTCATTGCGCAGCATGCTGAATACATCGCAAGAGGCAAGCCCTCAGATCTGACCAATTTTCCAGGTGCCTACAATGTTGCCTATAGGAAACTTGAGGAAAAGGTCAGCGGGAACTATGACAAGGTTGAGGATGATGAGCTCCTAAAGGAGATTATTGAGTCTTATGTTGACACTTTTCTCGAGGGCGCGGCAACAGAAAAACTAGAAAAGGCTATGAGGATTGCCGAGGAAAAAGGCCTGAGTAAAGAAGACATCCAGAAGATGAAAGGCAATCTCTTTGCACAGTATCATATGACTGAAAGAGGTGCTCTTAATCCCTTATCAGATGATTTTATTAAGAGATTAAAAGGTAAGACAAAAATAGAAATAATTGCTGAACTTTCAGGTCTTGCCAATACAAGTATAAATCTGTATAGCCAGTTCCTCACAAACAAGGCAACCTATGATATATTTGATAGCGATGATCAGATTGATCTGGCAGAGCATTATGCCCCGAGATTTGAAAAAGAGGGCTGGAAGCATGATGACCATATCCTTACCCACACTTATGATAAATTAATTAGTAGTATCCAGCATCTACTCACAGGCAATGGCAAGGAGCTTGAAAAGGCAGGATATAAAAAACATGTGCCGGATGAAGATAAAGAAGAAGAATAATTCTCTGTCACCAGATATTTGTTGGTTTTAACTTCTGACTCTCGGCATTCCGCTCTGGTTGAACTTGCCCAGTGTCTCTGTCGTCTGCCCCGGTCCGGCCCATGCTGAGCCGCACGTGCCTGAGCCAAGGCACACCATGAGGTCTTGTTGGGTGAGCTGTCCTGACTTGTCGAATGAGAACCTCCTTGGATCCGATTCCCTTGTCTTGCCTCCCGGACTCGTGGCAGTCACCTTTATCTCATATATGTCTGTAGGCTCTTTCGGCATTGTGCTTGACGGAGTGAACAGGAATTCCATGAAAGGCGGCTCTCCTGAGGCAGGGTATGTCGAGCGGTCTGTATTGTATTGGACTGTCCCATAGGGGCAATCCAGCTTTGTTGTTGAGAATGTGCAGTCTATTCCGCTTTTCGATGTTGACCTGAGGCGCACCTCTACCTTGTCCTTGTCCGCGTTCCAGACATTGAGCCCTATGGGTATCGCGTTCCCGTCATTGTTGAAATAATCTGCAGTCGGCTCGACGATCTCCACCCTCGGCTGGTCATCTGTGGGCGTGCCTATGCTGTATGTAAATGTCACTGTCTGGTCCCCTGTGCTCCCGGCCATGACGATGGGCGTATCGCCGTGC
The DNA here is from genome assembly GCA_964590935.1 of uncultured Methanosarcinales archaeon. GTDB lineage: Archaea > Nanobdellota > Nanobdellia > Woesearchaeales > DSVV01 > CAYXZQ01. The sequence goes on along the minus strand of CAZPXC010000003.1, from coordinate 32,079 downwards.
CCGTTGTCGTTCGTGTCCTGGTAGACATTGATGGTCACTGACCTTTTTGAGGTCGTGCCTGCTGTAGCTGTTGTGCCGGATGGCGGTATAGTGGCGCTTGTAAAACTGCCCAGGCCTAAGAACTGAACATTCATCTGGCTGAACGTTTTGTAGGCATCCTCAGACACCCATACCGGGTTTTTGAACGCAATCCTTGATATCTGGTTAATTGAAACAGCGTTATAACTGCCAAAATTATCATATGGAATTATGCATTTATATTTACCACCATCAATGCGGTTGAAGTCTGCTGAGCTGAAATCAAAATCCATACATGAACTATATGTATCAGCCTCGCCCATGGAATATTTTTCGCAATATGATTCTTTTAATTTTGGATCATGGTTCATAGCGCTTGCTGACTTGAAGCTGCCGTCAACATATACACCATGCCCATAATCTGTGTTTTGGGAGGTGTCGGGTATGGTGCATTCAAACGAGCCGGATGTCATGCTGGTCGTGCCTGACGCGCTTCTTGTGGTGGCAGTGTAATAGATATCAGCAGTTAGACCTTTTATGTAGTTCTTATCAAGCCCTATCTCAAGCTGGGCACCGTTCAGCTGGCTGTTCACCTCTAGAGCCGGCCAGTTGGTTGTTGCCGTCGTTCCTGTTCCTGTAGTTGTCGTGCTGCCTGTTGTTCCTGCATTGTCCAGCCACAGGTCTAGATACTGCACATTCGCCCATTCTCCCTTGGTCTCGCCTGCGCCTGGTATCGTGTACTCGACCGGAGGCTGGCTCGTTCCCGGGTACTGCACGATGATGTAGAACGGGTCTATAAAGGAGTTTCGTACCTTCACGAGCGCACTGACCGGCTCACCCTCCCTGTACCTTGGGACAGTTGGCGATACATGCGAACCCTGGGAGGCGCTGTAGAGCTCCACTATGCCGCTCGGGTTCAGGTTTGAGAGCAGGTCGCAGGATATACCGCCGATCATCGAGAAATGGCAGGATGCTGATATGTCTCCCTTGCGCCATATCTGCTTGGTTATGGTCTCAGTATGCGACTGGCCGCCGACCTGGTATTTGACCTGCATGACCGCCTTGTTGTACCACCATATGGCGTTGCTGTCGGTAAACACTATGTTCTGGTTGAAGGGCGCGTCATCCTTGGACATATGCGCCGGGACCTGGGGTACGGTTATGGGGTCTGCCTCAGAGCCGCAGTATTCCCCGCCCGGGTAGTTCCTGTCGCATTCCAGCCAGACCTTGATGTCTGTCTCTCCTCCCGGCACTATGCCTGCATAAACATTGTATCCTATGTTCATCCTTCCTGTGAACGGGTCATAGCCATAGGGCCTTGATTCTGCCTCGAGATATACGATGGGTTCGGTCTCTACTGATTCGACGATATTGTCAATCACACCGTCAAGCAGCGACCAGTCGCCTGTAAACGCGACAACGCATGCCTTGTTTACAAGCTGGTCAGAGCTCAGGCCGACCTTGTTCTTGACGATGTCGCCGTACCTGTCAGAGAGAGAGCTGCTCAGCTGGTCTGCGTTTGTCTTGTAGTCGACAAGCTTGCTCCTTATGCCTGTATCGCCTGTCGCTGTTGACGTGTCTGCCCAGCTCAGGGCATACTTGAACGCCTCTATGAGGATGTCGCAGACGAACTGCGCAAGGAGCCTCTCGCAGTATCCTCCCCTCACCTCTCCGATCTGGGCCTGCTGCAGGCATTTCTTTGTGCCTTCCATTATCTGCAGCCAGTTCTTAAGATGGCTCATAAGGCCGGGAAGGCATGCGCACCTAGCAGATGACCAAAGCCCGCCTGCCGGCTCTATGTCGTCCTTGCCAAAGCACTTGGTGTTGTCAAACTGCGGGCACTGGTCATTGTAGCATCCCTTTAGGTTGGCCACGTCCGGCGGTTTCATCTGACTTTTCGGCGTGTTCTGGCAGCGCACATCCACCTGCTTTACCTGCTTGCCGACATTATAAACCCCTACGTCAGTATCCTCGCTGCGCTTGTATACCGCGATGATCGTGCCACCCTTGCATGTCTTGGCCTCGGTCTTGAACTGGTTGTCTATATTGATATTGATTTTATTATCTTTGTCGGTTATCAGGTACTGATAATCCCCTTCTATATGCCCTTTGCTGTCGACACTATAATACTGTATGTTTATCTCATCATCATCGATCTTCGTGGTCCAGCTGTCACTAGTTCCGGCATCCTGCGTGAAATTGTCGCACCTGGGAGCCACGTTCGGGCAGAGCATCCTGTCGCACACCCAATAGGTCGAACTCAGACCCTCCTGTGCATCAGTGCAGCCGTTCTCATCGGTCTCAGTGCTGCTGCCGAAGAACCCTTTTACATAATTGTACGCGATCATCGCCCCGCACGCTATAAGTCCGGCAACAGAAGCTATCCTCAGGTTATTTATGATCATCTTAGTCTGGTTGATGGCCTTGTCAAGGTCCTTTATTGTATTGTTTATCATCTCCGGGCTGAGCCACTTGCTCAAAAGCTCCGGCTTGTTGATGTCAAAGGCCACCACAGGGTATATCCTGCATGTGGCTTCGCCTTCTCCCGGGACAGAGTACGTTATCTGGACATATAAGAAGGCGTTGAGCTGGTCAGGCAGCTTCCTTATCTCGCCGGAGTATTTCTTGACGGTTATGGGCGTATATACATAGAACTGCTTGTTCTCCTCATCATACATGCTGGCCTTGCCCCCTGAGGGTATGTCGATAAGCTCGGCCATCTGGTCCTGGCCCTCCATTAGGTAGCCCTGGTTGCTCTTGTCCCTCTCTATCTCGACGACGCTTATCTTCGGAGTGCCTGTGCCCATGTATTGTATAGGGAAAAAAGCGCTCGCATCGATGTCGCTCTGGGTCAGCTCCCTTGTGTAGATGTTGAACGGGTATGACTCTATGTTCCCTATACGCCAGTCGCTGCATCCCGGCTTATAGGTTATCCTCCTCGTGGCTGTAGCCGTGAGACCGTTGGCGCCTGTGACATTGAAGATTATCGTGTTGGTGCTGGCCTGGTTTTTCTCCTTAGGGACCAGAACAACGCTCAGGCTGAACTCCCCGTTCTCATCAGCAGTAGTCTCTGTCTCCATGCCCAGGCCGTAGCTGACGACATCTATCAGCCCGGAAAATTCATCGTACTTGTTCTGGTTGTGGACAAACTGTTCGCAGCTGCCGTATTTCGCTTTCAGGTTGACATCGGAGCAGCCTGTGAACTCGCCGAAGTTCGTCGCCTCTACCTTGGCGCCGGGCTCTGTCTTCCCGCTGACCTTGAATATCTTGAAATGGGTCTCACCTGTGAAATCAGAGGTAAACTCTATCGAGGGCTTGTTCCTGTCAACTGTTATCCCCCTTGTGACCATGTTGGTGTTGCCTGCTGCATCAGTAGAGGAGACGCTGAAGTTGTACTTCCCGTCAGAGCCGAGGCTGAGGTATTGCTTGAACGAGCCGTTGGCTTCAGGTGAGAACTCTCCCTGGCTGCGCTCGTTTATGTAGAGCTGCAGCTTTGCGCCTGGCTCTGTCGTGCCTGAAACAAGGAGCCTGTTATCTGTCGTCGCTTTAGGGATACTGCCCAGGGTCAGGATCGGCGGAGATGTGTCGCAGACAACATAGAATGACTTGACATCCTTGTTGCCCTGGCTGTCCCAGGAATAGACCTCGACATAGTTGTTGCCGTCTATGCCCTTATAGCTCTTGCCCGGGTCAAGCACGACACTGAAGCTGAAATGCGTGCCAGTGATTTGCTTTTGCACCTGGGCGACCTTGTTCCCGTTGACGAATATATACACCCTTGCATCGTTGCGTGTATCTCCGCTTACGACGATAGTATTGTTGTTGGTAACAGCCGGAGTCTGGGCCAGCACGATAAAGCCGCCTGTCGATTCTGTGGTCGTAAATGTCTTATAAGATGATACTGTGCTTCCTGTATCTACCTTGTAATAATAGGTTGCGCCGGCATCAAGATTCTCAAGGCTGACCTCGTGCTCCTTGGCAAGTTCAGGGCTGGACCCTGAGCTGGAGAAGGAGTCATCTGTGCTGTAGCGGACCGTGCCTGCTGAATCTATGTTTGTCTGCCAGCTTATGGTTGCCGAGTGTGCCGTGATGTCAGTCGCTGTTACACCGGATATCACAACCTCCGGCTCCTGGCTGAGCGTATCAAACGTCCCTGTTGATGACTCAAACGCACCGCACACGACCTTGTAATAGTACCTTGTCCCAAGGTCAAGGCTGCTTAAGGCAAGGCTATGGCCTGTCTTTGCCTGTGTCTCAGCCTTTGACTGGCCCATGCCTGTGTCCTTTCCGTAATGAACGCTGCATGCAACTGCCTGGTCGGTCTCCCAGGATATAGTAGCAGAGTCCGTTGTTATCGAGGATGACTCCAGGAAAGTGATGTTCATAGGTTTTGCGGGTGTTGAGACGGTGAGCGACGCAGATTTTCCCGATTCCCTTCCGAGACTGTCCACAGCGCTGACCTGGAAAGTATACCCGGTCGAGGCCGAGAGGCTCACAGCTGTATAGGTGCTTGTTGTGCTCTCGCCGAGGTACTGGGTGTTCTTGTATATCCTGTACTTTGACGCGCCGGAGTTGCTGTTCCAGGCGAGCACTGCCTGGTTGTATTTTACGTCGGTCGTCTTCAGTCCTGTTGGGGCTGAGAGCAGTGTCGTAAAATCATAGAATCCTGACAGAGCATCATTTGTCGGAATTGCTGTCTCGTACGAATATACCCTGTAGTAATACTTTTGCCCCTGCTGTAGGTTTGACAGCCTGACAGAATGGCTGGTTACCGGGCCGCCTGTCTCAGGAACTGTTGTCAGGGGGTCGGCAGTTACGCCGTACCTCACCTCGCCTGCGCCGCCTATATCAGTATTCCATTTTATCGTCACGCCTGAGTCTGAGACAGAGTCTGCCTTTACAGAGCCCGGGTTGATTGATATTGCAAATGCCATGGGCAGTGAGACTACGAGGATGGTCATCATCATCGCTATTATCTTCAGTCTCATATTATCATCTCAGCTTCGGCGGGTATTTGTACGAGTTGTTGATCGCATAATCGTAAATAGCCTGGAACTCCTCAGGGGTTGTCGGCGGGACAGCAGGATCCTTTTCCAGCACATAAAATACTATATAATTGTTGTTTGTGAGGCTGTCAGCTGACACAGACCAGTTGAGGAGGAGGCCGCCCAGGTAGTTCTGATCAGTGACGAGCTTCATGTCAAGGCTGTATTCAAAGTCGCCTACCATGAGGCTCAGGTTTGTGAAATAATCCTCATCAGAGGGCCAGACTATGCTTTTTGAGAACATCTGCTCATCATTGTTTATGTTCATTAGCACGTGCTCATCCTCGTTTAGGTCCCTTATGCTTATTATCCCGTTGTGGTCCTCGACAACCTTGATGGTATAGTCAAAGTGCTTCAGGGGATACATGTCAACTACGACCTGTGAGCCGTCTGTATCCTTGCTCACAGTCATCTGCTCTCTTGCTGTCTGGTACCCTGGCCTTTCCGCTGTCACAAGGCCGCTTGTGCAGTCAGGGAACCTGCTTGCAAGAAGGGGCGACGCCCCTGTGATAAGGTTTTCCTCTGACCTCGGATAGGATGTCATGCCGATAGGACATCTGAACATCACGCACTGGTAGCTGATATTGACTCCGGGAAGCATAGTGTCAGTCAATGCGTCCCTGGCAAATACCCTTAGGCTGTACTGCCTCCTGGGCCTTATGGATGGCGTCGCAACTATGTTTCCTGTCGCGTCTGTATCGAACAATGTTATCTGGGAGGTGTTTGCGCAGTACTGCCTTGATCCTGTGATGTCATAGTCAGTCGGCCATGGCAGCACGCTCTGGTACCTGTTCGGCAGTCCGCGCCTCATTATGACAGGCGAGGCAAAGTAGAAATGGCTCTCCGGGTCCTCGCTGTCGATCAGCTGGAACATGACCGGATAATCTAGGCTGTACTTGTGGTGGTACACCTTTACGCAGGTCATCAGGTATTTGCTGATGGAAAACTCATAGGGCTTTGAGACACCGTCCTTACTCGGCAGGACATCGAAATCCATCCCCCATGCGGGGTTGTATATGACATTCACCTTTACGTCTTTGAAATTATTTCCTGTAAAATCGACCTTGTACTGCTTGTCATAATAAGGGATCCCTGATTCTCTGTAGTCAGTGTTCAAGAACTGCAGGAAGTACAGGTTGTGCATAACCAGCTGTTGCGTATATTCCTTCATGTCAGAGACACGCCAAAGCTCCGGCCTGCAGCTTACCTTCATCCCCTCGTAGGGCAGGTAATCGGATGTTGCGATCATCTCATCTGTATAGTTCTCCAGGAAAGAATTGCTGTTCTCATAGTCCATCAGCTGTGAAGCGAGGCTGTACATCCTGCCCAGATCAGAGCTGATGTCCGCACTGAAATCCTCGAGGTAGCTGTATTCTTCGCTGCCATGCTGCCTTACCCTCAGGTAATAGTCCGTAGCTATGCTTACTTCCCTGTCCTTTATCACCGCTGTGCTTGATATGTTGTCCAGCGGCTTTATCTCATACTGGTCCTGGAACGGCTCATAGCTGTTTAGGCATGCGGGCAGGTTCCTGTCTATGTAGCTGCTAAGCTCATTTTGCATCTCCTGGATAGAGGGTCTCTTGTTTTTTCCCATGTAGAGCCAGAGAGGGATCTTAAAGCCGAGGTTTATGTATGTGTCCGGGTTGATCCTCATGTCTTCCGGCAGCTCGATATAGCCGCCCTGGACAGACATGATGGAGATGCCCTGCTCTGCAGTATCCTGTATGCAGGTCTGGGTATAGGCCTTTATCGGCTGGAGCTCTTTCGGAGTAAACTTGAACATGGGTATTAATCCTGTCTGCATCGAGATGAGCATGGCGATTACGAGGAGGATAAACAGTCCGATGATAATGAAAACAGATACATTGCCCCTTTTTGCCATTATCGTGAAAATAGATATAAATTATATATAAATGTTTTCAATAGGAAAAAGGGCTAGGATTTCATGCTCAGCTAACAGATATTATGACCCTGGCGATGTAGAGCTTTATCCATGTCAGGTAGGAGACCATGAGCAGGACAAGGAAAAAGCCGAAGATGGGCCCAGGAAGATAGCTGGCGGCCTTTACAACCAGAAGCAGTGGCAGGATCATAAGGAGCATGAGTATGTAAGGGATGATGAACCTGTGGATCCTTCTGATTGCGATCGAAAGACCCTGGCGGGTAGCCTGCCAGAAACGTTTTGAGGCGATCAGCTGGTAGTGCAGGATGCCTGAAAGGTGCAGAAAAAAGGGCAGCTCTATGAATACTACAAAAAGCGGGAAAAATCCCTCTTTCATCACAGCAAAGCCAAGGTAGAGGATCAATACAAAAGAGACGATCATCGCCAGTGTGACTATGGCGAATCTTGGGGAGTATCTTGAGAAGAATGTCTTTAATTCCCATGCCTTTTTTTTGCCTGTCTTCTTTTTAATCAGCATCATCCAGATGAAGCTCTTGAACAATGCATAGCATATTACGACAGCTGCCAGGCTGAGAAGGGAATAGAGTATCACTGCTCCCTGCGCGCTCTTGAACTGTGACTGGAATGCATCTAATGAGATAGTATTCATGTTCGCGATGAGGTTGCGAAGAAGGCCGATGTTCGGCAGCAGGTGTCCTGTCACGAGAAAGATCAGGATCGCATACAATCCGCAGTAATACAGGAAATCAGCAGCCATCATGTAGATGAATCTCATGTCGAAACTGAAGCTCTGGACAAAACAGCTCTTTTTCAGGTTCATTTTAATGGTTAAAAAAGCGTTAGTATAAATATTTAATGGCAGAGATCAGGCTTGTCCAGTGCTCCGGCGAGCCCAAAGCATCTCGGGCCTGCCTCATCATCCAGCTTTAGGCATGCCTGGTCAAACTTGCAGTACTTGTCAACACCGCACTCGAACACCATATCCTCACCCTCCTGGCCTGCATACATCATCTCGAACACTGCCTTGTTGCCGATGGTCCCGTATTCCTTCCAGAAATCCTTTGAATCTGTCTTGTCGCAGCTGTTGTACAGGTAAAGCTCCCACTGCCCTGTATTCTCATCCCCTATCAGCTTGAGAGTGACCTCATAGCGGTACATGTCATCTGTCAATGTGGTGACCTTGCCGAAGACGATCACGGTCCGCAGGTCCTCAAGGATATCACGCTCCATCTGCGACTGGTATGATGAAGTCGGGACAGGTATCCCGCTTATCTTGTTCTTGTATGTGGTCTCTGTCTTATACATCCTGTCCCCGCATATCCCTGCAGGCACGCCATAGCTGAAAGGACCGAGTATGTCGGAGATATAGGCATTCAGTATCTGGGTTATCTTTGATCTGGTCTTGGCCTCTATCTGGTTATAGTATATGTCTATCCTTTTCTGCACATCCGGCCTGCTGTGGCCGTATTTTGCATAGTAGTACTTTGCCGAGGTGTCTGAGAACTTTCCGGCTTCAGTAAATGCCTTGTACTCCTGTTCAGTAAGCTGCACCTTTTCATCCCCTGACTTCATGCAATAGTCCATTGAGCCTCCGCATGAATCAGACAGGGTATATCTCTTATCACCAACATAGAACCTGTCAGAGCCGAAAAATCCCTCTTTCTCCTTGTAGGTAAACACCTTACCATTGACGGTGATTGCAATATTGTCCTTGGCGCCGTTATTGCCCGGGCTGACGCTTACTGTATATCCGCTTCCCTGGTATGTTGTGCTGCCGTCAGGAGCCAGTTGTATATTACTCAGCCCATAATCCTCATTGACGCTGGATGAGATAGAGGTCATTGTGGCTCTTCTGTCGGCAATGTCACTTTCTTTGTCTATTGTGACCTGGTCACCTGTTCGTTGCAGGTTGCTAAGCGCAGTTCCCTCATAGACCTGGCTTGTGGTGACACATGGGCCGTTATTACTACACTTCTCTGTATATGTTGTCTTGGTAAATTTCCCGTCTGCTTTTGTTATGGTGTCTGTGACAATATTACTTCCTTGGTATTCTATTGTAGTGACACTGTCTTGTGTGACTGTCGCTGTTGCGATAGTCTTGCCTGACCCGTCCCTGGTCACTGTGGGCACTGCGTCATTCATGTTGCTGGACAATGGGTTCTGCTTATAATTTTCATATATCCTGCCGATATGGGCCTTATCATCATTAGGGGCATATTCAACTTTCTTGTATGGCAGGTTGCTTTTTTTGTTATAGAGCTCGTAACCATTGTTTGTAACTGCCAATCCTATATTATTTTGATTGGCTATATAATAGTTGATATCTTCCTCGGTCATATATATTGTTGAAGCCCCAGCAGGTGTCACTATTGGATGATATGGGACTGTACTGATTGAACTGGATGAGGATTGGGACTGCTGTGGTTGTTGTCCTGCTGTGGCTTCTGGAGAAGGGCCGGTTGCTGTTGAGCCAGCACCTGGGTTGCCTGTTGTTTTAACCTCATAAACACCGATTACTTTGTCTTTAGAATCTGTCACCTGGTAATTACCGTTAACAAGCGCTTTCACACCAAAATTTTCACCACTTACAATTATTTTACTCTCTCCAGGTTTCATGTTTGAGAGTGCAGTCCTGATCTGGTCATCTGTAACAGCCCCTGTGATCTTCTGCATACTGTTGCCATTCTCAACAGCCATCCCGGTGATGCTTCTCTCTGTGCCTATGTACATGTAGATAAGGCTGGCTATGATTATCAGGAAAACAGCATATACCGGTTTTCTCCATTCAGCTTTCATTTTGTTTATCTTATTTTAGTTATGCTGAAAAATTATATCTAATTGAACCGATAAATCCAATCATTTTACATACCTGAGCCCGGGGTCATTCGCCACCCTTTGGGCTCCCATATCTTCAAGGTCTTTTGAAACCTGCTGTATAGGCTTGTGATCAGGTTGCTGGTCTGATGCGACAGCAAATCCTGTTATCCCTCCGGGGTTATCTTTTCCCATCATCTCATGCCTGTACATGAATACTATACTCAGCATCATTATGAGGAAGATGAGCAGCAATGCCCTGCCGTATCCCTTCCTGCCTGTGAAAAGGTGAAAAATAGGTATTTTTCTCATTTTTTATCCTCCGTTGTTGCCAAGTTCACTGTCCACCTTATCCTGAGCATCTTTTTCAGACTGCTTATCATCCTTCTTGAACCATTCATTGTCCTTTATCGCCTTTATGTTGTTTATTGTCTCAGAGAGCTGCAAAAACCAGCCTGCTATGCGATAGACCCTGTCGACGATGCATTTCTGCTGCAGGGCGGTACTGCTCTTGGTAGCATCGTTGCAGAAATGTTCCCGCAGCCCTTTTTCCTCAATCGCCCACATTGCAGCTTTTGTAATATAATCCTTTATGAAATCATCTACGAGATACCAGAACTCTCCGATCACCTGCTGGCAGACCTGGCTGCTGTAGTAATCGTCGCACTCTGATGTGTCAGTGCCGCGTACAGCTGCCGTGTTCATGCACACGTTGTATGTTATGAGTATCTGCTTATAGGCCTGGAGCTTGTTGAGGATGCCTGTCAGGCACGGCGGGAAGCACAGTACAGAGACAATAAGGCTCTTCTGTGGGTCAAAGCTCATCGCAGGCATATATGAATCAGTCCTTCTTGCTATGTCATTTTCTGTCTGGCCGGGCCACCAGGTTGACTGCTCCTGAGTACTCTTCATCCCGCTGTAAACGAGCTTGTCTGTCAGGGAATTTATGTTTACTCCGAGCAGGTCGCCGAATATGTCCTGTTTCCATATATTGGCGCAGTCCTCGCAGAGCACAAGGTCGCACCAGAAGCCCACGCTTACAAAGCCCTTGCTCGAGACCCATGTTCCGCCGCCTTTTACGATCCACTGCCCTGTATCCGGGTTTCTCTTGCCCTCCCCGTACCAGAGCCTGTCAAGAAGGTCAAACTGGAGGAAGCATGAATTGCTCTGGCCGCCTAAGAACGTGTATGAGATGCCGTTCCACAGGGTGCATATACCTGCGAGAACCTGCCTTACCATGTTGAAGAGCGAGCAGAAGGGGCGCAGCATGTCCACCCAGAAATCGATGCTCTTTATCCACCAGTTGATCCTGTCAAGCTGTTTCTGTTTCTGCGTGATCTTGTCGACAGCCGCAATGCCCGGGCTTTCAAAAATTGGGTTTGTCAGCTCGACATCGAAGGTTGCGTTCACCGGCTCATTTGGTGAGTAGACATCACCTCTTTCGTTACTGGACTGGATGACCTCGCCGTTGCAGATTATCCTGACAGCAGTCGCATTGCCTAGATTGCTCTTGTCATAGCTGGGGATGTTTATAAGGAGATACTTGTCGCTCCTCTCTACGCCGGGATAATATTTCTGGTCCTTTATTGAGTATGGCTGGTAGCCGTACACATCCTCATCGCCTGGTATGACGAGGGCGCCCTGGCAGCTTGTGATCTCAAAACCGTGCACATAAGACGTGCCAGGGTCAGGGACAAGCCTGAGCCCTGCCCTTATATATGTGCCTGATGATGACATCCATAAGAAGTTCCTGTTCAGCTTGTTGATGTCATACGCCTCTGCGCCATCCCAGAAATGGACCTCTTTTTCTGTCACTCCTGCGACAAATATCTTGCCTGTGACATGGTCTGCGGTGCTGTCCTTCCTGTTGCCTGCATTGTCTTTGGCAACGATGTTCAGCACGACATCCGCGCCGCCGTTGAGCGTGCCTGAATACTCCCATTCACAGCGCCAGATTGAATCATTCACCTGCTCGCATGAGCTTGCGGGAGTATACACGCCAGAGCTGTCAAAGTCGCTGTAGTCAGCCATGACATTATCTGCCGAGATCCCTGAGCCGTCTTCCTGCAGGTATGCCACAATATCCGCAACATCTGTCTCCCTCAGTATCTCCATGTCAGTGCCCACAGGCGTTATTGTTATGTTGAGAAACGTAGGCGCCTTGTTGTCATATACGAATGTCTCTGAGGTCTCGCTGCCATCTGTGTCGTAATTGTTTCCCACATCATCCTTGACAGAGGCGACATTGACCGTAAGCTCTGCGCCGTCAGGCTTGCCTGCAACTTCCACGCCCGGCCAGGAACATAGCCAGTAGCTGCCCATGTCAGTGCAGTTTTCTGCGCGCACATCATTATACTGGCTGCTCAGATAATGCAGGTCAAGGTACGCATCCATCTTGTCCATGCCTGAGCCCGCCTCATCGATATCCATGGTGATCGTATTGTTCTCCGCCCTCAGGTATTTTATGTCGTCCACAGCAGGATTATCAGAGTCTATGGACGTGACGACAGGGGCAGTCGCATCCCTCTGCAGGCTGATAGTTTTCGAGAAAGAATCGGTATTGCCGGCAGAGTCTGTCGCATTTATCTGTATAGTGGCCTGGCCGACAGCACCGTCGATCATGACATCCCAGCTGCACTTGTATGCAGAGCCTTCCTGCTGGCATGACGGTTTTATCCACCTGTACTTTTCAGGCGCGACAGTGTTGAGTGCCGAGAGGTCAGCCACCACAGTTCCGAGCTCGCTCTCGTCCTCGCTTATGTTTATCGAGACTACTGTATCTATGGGAAGAAATCCTGTATAATCCACTGCAGCACCATCCTTATCTTCGATGCTGAACGAGTCATGCTCAAAAGCAGGCGGGGTGTAGTCAACGTAGACGTTCCTGCATTTCTTGTTGCTGTTGTCGAACCTGTCATATGCAATGATACAGAGCTGCCTGCTGCCCTGCTCCATCCCCTGTATAGGTATGGTTATGCTGCCTGAGGCAGTACTGTCGTTAAAATCAGCGATGCTCTTTTCGGTCTTGCCGTCGACCAGAAAGTCTATCTTGGCAAGCCCGGATGCCAGGCTTCCGCAGCCGTCACAGGAGACGTCCTTCACGCTGTATGTGACATTGAAGTCAGTATTGGCGCCTGTATCAGAATCAAACACGCTGATCTCAGGCCCTGCCTTGTCGACATAGAATGCGTCTGATATGCTGCTAAGCTGCACAAAATACTGGTCGTAGAGCTTAATCTCCAGGCTGTGCTTGCCGTCCCTCCAGTCCATAAGGTCTGACTGGTAAGCGCACTGGAAATTATAGCTGCCTGTATCGACGCAGCTGCTTGACTGGAAATCATGCCCGTCATATGATAGGCGCACGTAGCCAGGTGATACAGTTATGCTCTGGCCGTTGTTGTCCTTCATAGCGGCCATCACAATTACATTAAGATGATCTGTGGGCGCGATGACCTTCTGTATGCCTTCATCCCCACTGTAGCTGGGCGATGATAATGAGCCGCTTGATGCGAGCACCTCTGAAGCATAGATAGGCAGGGTTATGACTAGGAAGATCATCAGCATCGCCATATTTCTGTATGCCATCTAGCTTATCACCGGTCTTACAAGGTCTGGATTGAGCTCTGAGCAGCCCTCCCTGTGCTTTAAGGGTACTGATACCTCCTCAAGTGTCTTCGGTGCGCCCTCATCGAACACATGGAATGTGACTGTGCTGCCTGACTCAAGCTCTTCACGTGTGACTGTCCAGTTAAACATAGCACCTCCTGTGAACACAGAGGGCAGCAGGACATCTTCATCCGGGTAATATATCGTCTTTGAATCAGAGACAAGGGTTCCCTCTATCTTCTTCGACTCGCTGTGCTTCTTTATGGTCATCTCGCCGTTGAAGCGCTCATTTCTCATGAGTATTATCTCAATGTGATATGTTCCGGGAGAGATGCTGATATTCGATGTATTGCCAGGCGAATAGTATGCGACAGACGGCCCGGTAAGCTCTCCTTTATCCAGGTCGGTCTTTGTCAGCCTTATAAGGGCATTCTCGTATGACTGGAGACTGCTCCCCGTATCATATACATTGCATGCTGTCACGTCGTCGTTGTCGTCAACAACCACGCCCGGCCTGTCGGTCTGGCCGTCAGGGGGCTTGACAAAATACTTCTTTACGTCGAGTTTCATGCTGTAGATCTTGTCCATTGTAAATGTCATCGTCCTGTCCTTTCCCTGGAGGGTGTCGCCTATCAGCTCGGTCCTCTTTGCGTAGCCGTCCCTGCTTATCGTGACCATGCCGCTCTTCTGGCACTGTGGGAACCTCTCCCTGAGGATGCCGTTGTCGGTCGTGCCCATGAAGCACTTGTCGGCAAACTGCTTTATATCCTTGACTGTGCCATTGTCATAGAAGTCGTATACCATGCTCGGGCCGCACTGGAAATAGACATTTGCATCGTCAATACCGTTTCCTGACGGGTCTACGACGTTTATCGTTATGTTGCCGCTCAGCCTCTGCTCCGGCTCGCACTCTGAGGCGACAGCAGGCTCAGGCGCAGAGCCGAATGCATCGGTGTAGCGCACCCTGGGGAAGTTATCCTTCAGAACGACCTCCATCGGGAACTCAAACATGTAATCCCTGCCGTCAAGCTCTGATTTAGAGTCGGTCAGGGTGACTAGGACAGGATACTTCACATTATATGCAAACTGGTATTCAAACATGCACAGCTGGGAGAACAGCAGGTCAACCTGAAAGGAATTGGGCTCGAGAAGGCCATAGCCCCCAAAGTCAAGCTGGAGCGGGAAGTCTTTCCTGTAGCTGAAATCAGCGCTGATGGACGGATAGGCATCATCTGAAACGTCCTGCACCATGTTGTTGTATATGCCCTGCCTTATCTTCCTGTTTTTCTCGTCAGGGTCATTTACGGTTATCAGCCCGTTGCTGGTATCTGCGACACGAAGATACGGGATGTTTGCTATCAGCATGTCCTTGAAATTGCTGTAGACATCATTGTACAGCCAGAAGACACGGTCAGAGCACTGCTCGAAATGCAGCCCGCCGTACATCGGCGGCAGGTAATCGCTGTCTATCCTTGAGTACAGGGTGATAAGGTTCCTCGTGTCTCTCTCTAGGAATACTGACTGCATCTCATGGTCTCTTATCTCCTTTGCAAGCGTATATATCCTCTTCAGCCTTACCGGGACCTCGGCATAGAAATCAGACAAGCTCTCCATGTCCCCGTCAGGCTTGTAGACGTTTATAGGGTAATGCAGCTTAAAATTGACATTGTTGTCTGTCATGATGACATCTGTCTTTAGCACGCCCATCTCTGCAACATCGATGCCCTGGGGCTCAAAAACCTTGAAATCGTCAAGGCACGACTCCATGTGGTTATCTACATAATCCTCAAGCTGCCACTCGATGGAGTAGTCTCCGTCATAGGATTTCTCAAGCGCAGGCATCTCTGTATTGTCCAGGCCCAGGTAGTCCTGGTAGAGCCAGTAAGGGAGCAGCAGCCGGCCGTCTGCGACTGACAATAATCTCGAATTGAAAGGGTCTTTTTCTGCAGTTATCTTATCAGCGCCTTCCATTGTTATGTATCCGCCCTGCATCCCTATGTATTCCAGTGCCTGGTCTGAGACCTGTTTCAGGCACTGCTCGACATAGGTCTGGACAGGGCCTTTCTCAGCTGTAACCTTATCCTCGGTAGTCGTTGTCTGCGAACGGATATACCATATTATCAGCGTCGAAAACAGTATCACGATACCTATCACTATGAATAGCGTGACCTGCGACCTCTTTTTTAACCTCATTCAACCACCTGATACCTGACAGCAGGTAAACCTGTAAAAGACCGAATCAACCTACCGCACAGTTTCAATATCTGATCCTCTTTCTCATGCTTGGCCGCAAGGGCGACATAGCACAGGCCCCTTGCCGGATCTGCCCTTTCTTTTCCCCACTTCTAGATTGAATTTTGCTCTTGGTAATATATATAATTTGCGTTTTTTAACGGGATATTGGATTCCTAAAGGCAAATATTGAAAAAGTTTTTTAATTCATCTTCACTCCGCACAGGAGAATCGGGGGTTTTTACGGTGTCAGAATGAAGGCAGGCTCAAAACTCGCCAGATACAGGCTTAAAAACGGGAAAAGGGCATTTGACAAGTGGATAGTCCCTTATATGAAATCCGTAGTCTACAGCAGGAGGCTAAGGCCAATCCTGTCATATATGTTCACCGAATGGAACTGCAACATCAACTGCCATTACTGTTTCCAGTACGATAATGACAGGCAGGGCATGGATTTTAGCACTGCAAAGAGCTCAATCGACTGGCTCAAGAGCATAGGCTGCAGGGTTGTAGCGCTGATGGGCGGCGAGCCGCTTCTGAGAAGAGAATTTATCCTTGATGTCATCAGGTACGGGAGCAGGAACGGCTTTTTCATGTACCTTCCCACAAACGGCTTTCTCATGAACAGGGACTATATTGACAGGCTTGGAAAGGCAGATGTCGCGGCGATAAACCTTGCAGTCGACTGCGTCAAGCCAAAGGAGGGGCTGCCGAAGGCGCTGATGTCTATCCGGCGCCAGTTCGAATATCTCGTGGCGCAACAGGAAAAATATGGTTATCTCCTCTTCTTCAACATCAATATAACCAGCAAGAACCTTGAGGATGTCAGGCTGCTGACAGAGATCGCACATGAGAACGGCATCGGGACAGACTACCATATAAACCAGGCGCCGCTTATCGAGCAGAGCCATTACAGGCACATGGACAATGGAAGCAAATTATACATTATGCCTGAGCAGTACGAGGAGGTAGATAAGCTGCTTGACTGGCTCATAATGAAGAACAGGAAAGGCTACCCTATGGTAAATTCCGTTGCCCATCTTGAGGCCATGAAGGACTTCATGAGGCACAGGCCGCTGAAGTGGGACTGCAGGGCAGGCCACAACGGCATATTTATCAAGCCTGACGGCACGCTTTCGCCCTGTTTTGATATGCAGTCCCTTGAACATGACTGGGGCAGGATATGGGCACCCAGGTTCAGCATAAGTAAGCTTGACGAGATCAAGGCAGGGTGCGTGGAAAACTGCCTTTCAACCTGCTTCTATACCATGGGGCACTATTACCAGCCCAGAGAGGCAGTGAAATGGATACGCAAGCACATGGGTCTTGGCTCTGCCGAGAGGCTAAGATAATTAGGTGTTCTATATAATTGACTGATATGGTAGAAATTCGACAGATGCTCATGCGCCCGTGTGTCTGCGCTTGATGTGCTTCATCCTGGATATGTTTTCCCTCTCCAGCTCCTCGAGCCGGAAAGTTATGAAATCCTTGGCATGGTTCATCCCCGGGATGACCGCAAACTCGAGCGCGTTTACCCTTCGCTTGGTCTTCTCTATCTCTGCAAGGATCTTCTTCATGGCTGTCTCGGTCTCTGAGAGACTTATCGCGATCTCGATGACCTCCTCGTACCTGTGTACAGCATCATCGATAAGGCTTGAGCCTGTCATTATGCCATAGCCGCGGTTGACAGGACTTTTCTGGATCCTGGATTCAGTGCCGATATTGGGTACCCTTATGCCCATGATGTTCCTTGTGTCAGCTGATATCGTAGGGTGTTCTGTGACAGCAAGCGCCAGCGATTTCAGGTAGAGTTCGGTCTCGATAAGCCTTACAAGGTCGAGCCTGTGCTTCGCTTCAACATAGGCCTCTGTCAGCCTGCTCCTAAGGTCCTTTGCCTTTTTGAGTATATCAAAGAATTCCATGATAAGCCCGTCCCTTTTTTTCTTGAGCAGCTTATGCCCGTTCTTGGCAAGGACAATCCTCTTTTTAAGCCCCAGGAGTTCGCTTCTTGTCGGTTTGATGTTGGTCGCCATCGGCTAGGTAAGCCTCCTGACATTAGCGCCGCTTTCCCTGACCATTGGGTCTTTACTGATAATATCCGGGCGGGTCTCGCTGTTGATGTTGGTGACATATGTCATTATTCCAGGGCCGTAGCTTCCTGCAAAGTCAAGCATCATCCCGATGACGAAAAGCTTCCCTGAATCGACAAGCGCCCTGTATTTTTTTACAGCTGTCATGACCTGGTAATCCACGTTTTTCTCGGAATACTTGTTCAGCCAGTCCCTGTCATCATGGCTGTACCCTGCGCCGACCGCTGCCAGGCCCTCTTCGATCTGCCTGAGCTCTTTTTTTATATCATCTGTCTCGTCTTTATAGTCATGCACTGCTGCAGCTATCGCACCGCAGTTGGTGTGGCCAAGTATGAGAAGCAGGGGAGTCTTAAGGTGCAGGATGCTGTAGTCAAGGCTGCCTGCAGATGTCCTGACCTGGTTTCCGATATTCTCGACCACAAACGCCTTGTTAAGGGAGTCACTTATGAGGCAGTCTATGGGAACCCTTGAATCAGAGCAGGTCAGCAGAGTGATCTGCGGCTCCTGCTTGTCAACGATCCCTTTGTAGTCCGTGCATCTCCTGCTGCTAAAATCAATGCTCTCGTTTATGATACTCTTGAATATGGTGCCATACTTTACCGGGTCATGCATCTTTCTCCCTCCTGTGGATCATTTTTTCGGATAGTACTTTTCCCTGAGCTTAGGGTCTATCCTTGTAAGCTCGCTTTCCGGGATCATGCTCAGCAGTTCCCATCCTATCGAAAGGGTCTGCGTTATGCTGCGGTTCTCGTTTTTTCCCTGCTGCACAAACCTCTTCTCAAACTCGTCGGCGAACTTCAGCAGGCGCCTGTCCCTTTCGCTCAGGGCCTCCTCGCCGACTATTGCTACAAGGCCCCTTAGGTCCCGGCCTGCAGCGTAATTTGCATAGAGCTGGTCTGAGACCTGCTTGTGGTCTTCCCTTGTCTTTCCCGGGCCTATCCCTGCGTTCATCAGCCTTGAAAGCGATGGAAGTATGTCCACAGGCGGGAAGATCCCGTTCCTGAAAAGCTCCCTGCTGAGCACTATCTGGCCCTCTGTGATATATCCTGTCAGGTCAGGTATGGGGTGTGTTATATCATCCCCCACCATCGTAAGTATCGGAATCTGGGTTATCGAGCCCTTTTTCCCCTTTATCATGCCTGCCCGCTCATAGATTGATGCCAGGTCGGTGTACATGTAGCCAGGGTATCCCCTTCTTCCGGGAATCTCCTCCCTTGCCGCACCTATCTCGCGAAGCGCCTCGCAGTAATTGGTAAGGTCGGTCATGATGACCAGGACATGCATGTCATGCTCGTATGCAAGGTATTCTGCTGCAGTAAGCGCCATCTTCGGAGTTATCAGACGTTCGATTGCCGGGTCGTCAGCAAGGTTAAGGAACACTACTGAGCGTTCCAGCGCGCCTGTCTCCTCGAAGTCACGCATGAAATACCTCGCCTCCTCGTTTGTTATGCCCATGGCAGCGAACACTATAGCGAAGCTGACGTCCTTGCCGATAACCTTTGCCTGCCTTGCTATCTGCAGCGCGATCTCATTATGCGGAAGTCCTGAGCCTGAAAAGACAGGCAGCTTCTGGCCCCTGACAAGGGTGTTTGTCGCATCAATCGTCGAGATGCCTGTCTGGATAAAATCAGAGGGTGAAGTCCTTGAATAGGGATTGATCGCAGCGCCAAGGATGTCCTGCCTTGACTGAGGTATTATCTCCGGGCCGTTGTCGATCGGCTTGCCTGAGCCGTTGAGAACCCTTCCGAGCATCTCCTTTGAGCATGAAAGCCTGATAGTCTCGCCGAGAAAGCTCACAGAGGATTCCCTGTCTATCTTGCTTGTGCCCTCGAAGACCTGCACGACAACCTTTGTCTCTGAGGTGTCGAGCACCTGGCCGTTCTTGATGCTCCCGTCGCCGAGCTTTATCCTGACCAGGTCGCCGTATCCGACGCTGTGGGTCTTTTCGACAAACACCAGCGGACCGGCCACACGCGTTATTGTCTTGTATTCCTTCATTTTTCCAACCTCTGCCTGATGACCTTGAACTCCTCATCAGTCTCTTTCCTGATGCCCTCGAGTATCTTCCTGTAATCCTTGTCGAACTTTGCCAGCGATATCCTTTCCCTGCTCTCTGTCGCGAGTATCTCCTTGATGGGCGCGCCAAGCTCAAGCGCTGAATGGGCCTGCTCTGAAAAATAGAGCACGGTCTTCATGAGCAGGTAGCTCTTTTCCAGCTCGCTGTTGGTATCAACTTCGTGGAAAGCGTTCTGCTGGAGGATAAACTCC
Organism: uncultured Methanosarcinales archaeon; assembly: GCA_964590935.1. Lineage (GTDB taxonomy): Archaea > Nanobdellota > Nanobdellia > Woesearchaeales > DSVV01 > CAYXZQ01. The sequence goes on along the minus strand of CAZPXC010000003.1, from coordinate 12,103 downwards.
CTGATGAGCCTCGCTATCTCAAGGCTGAGCTGCTGCCTTTCAGGCAGGGCATCTGAGCCCACAAGCTGGACAATCTCGAGAAGCTTATCCTCTTCCTGCAGTATCTTCATAAGCTCGCTGACGCAATCATGCCAGTCAGGAGCAACATTTTTCGTTAAC
>CAZPXC010000003.1:0-11934 GCA_964590935.1 uncultured Methanosarcinales archaeon | reverse complement strand
AGCGATTCTGTCGTCATGCTCCGAGCCCTCTTTTCGTGTCAGCAACTGGGATAGAAGGTCGTTCTGAAGCCCAGCTATCTTCGTTAGACGCACCTTCTTCTCTGATAGAATCAGTTTATGGACGGAAAGTGCCTCCTTTGTGCAAGCTTGGCATCAAGCGCCCAGAATGTCTTTGCCACCCTCAGCGTGTTCTGCGTGACAGGCTCTGAAAAATCGCCACCGGGCGGGCTTACCGCGCCTATTACAGTGACAGAGCCTTCCTTGTCAGTGCCTAACGGGAGAACCCGGCCGGAGCGCTCGTAAAACCCGGCAAGCTTCGTCGACAGGTATGCAGGATAGCCCTCCTCGCCCGGCATCTCCTCGAGCCTGGAGGATATCTCCCTCATAGCCTCTGCCCACCTGGATGTAGAATCTGCCATGAGGGCGACAGAATAGCCCATGTCGCGGAAGTATTCTGCGATGGTTATCCCAGTGTATATCGATGCCTCTCTTGCTGCTACAGGCATGTTCGAGGTGTTTGCGATGAGCACTGTCCTGTTCATGAGCGGCCTTCCTGTCTGGGGGTCGGTCAGCCCGGGAAACTCTGTGAGGACCTCTGTCATCTCGTTCCCACGCTCGCCGCAGCCTATATAGACGATGACCTGGGCGTCGCACCATTTCGCGAGCTGCTGCTGCGAGACTGTCTTGCCTGCGCCAAACGGTCCTGGTATTGCCGCAACACCTCCTTTTGCGAGAGGGAAAAATATGTCAAATATCCTCTGCCCTGTCTTGAGCAGAACGTCCGGCAGCAGTTTTTCCTTGAAAGGCCTGGGAAACTTGATAGGCCAGCGCTGCATCATGGATATCTTTTTTTTGTTGTCAAGCGTTGCAACAGGCTGGTCTATGGTGAAACTGCCGGGCTTTATCTCGGTGATCTTTCCTGTGATGCCTTCAGGCACCATTATCCTGTGGATAAAGCCCTCTGTCTCCTCGACCTCTCCTATGATGTCGCCGTGCCTGACGAGCTGTCCTTTTTTTGCTGTCGGCTTAAAGGCCCATTTCTTTTTGTGGTCAAGTCCGGACACATAGACACCGCGCCTGATAAAGCACCCCATCCTGTCCTGGAGAACCGACAACGGTCTTTGGATCCCGTCATAGATACTCGTCAGGAGCCCTGGTCCCAGCTCTACAGAGAGAAGCTCTCCTGTGTTCTCAACTGGCTCACCTGGCTTAATCCCAGTAGTGTCCTCGTAAACTTGGACTGTCGTGTTATCGCCGTCAATCTGGATGACCTCTCCTATCAGGTTTTCCCTGCCCACACGCACGACATCAAACATCCTTGCGCTGATGCCCTTTGCTATGACGACAGGGCCGGCAATCCTGTAAAGTGTTCCCTTGCTGCCTTTATTTGTACTCATCTGAATCCTCCATCTAATCATTTATCCCAGAGGTCGACGCCTATCGACCTCTGGATCAGCTGCCTCATCTCCTCGTTCGAGCTATGCTCGCCGATCGTGAGGACTATGGGCCTGATAGAGCCTGTTATCTTCTCAAGCATATCATCGCTCAGCCTCGAGACTGACTTTTCATCTATCAGTATCAGGCCGATTTCCCTGTTCGATACAAGTTCCTTCATCGTGTGGTCGGGGTTCTCCTCATCAAGAGAGAAGGCCTTTGCTATCCCTGCAAGCTGGAACCCCAGCACGAACCTCTGGTCTCCGACCACTGCAAGATGCTCCATTTTTTTATACCACCAATAGTTCCTTTTCGACAAAGCCGACATCGAATCCCAGATAGATCGCCTTGACCGCGGACCTTAGGTTCCTCAGCTCTGCAAGCTTTGCCAGCATGTAGCTCAGGATGCTGGACACCGAGAGCAGGTTCTGGTGGGATGCCATCCTTGCCCTGATAAGATGAAACCTTTTAATTGATATCTCGATACTGCTTATCCTGCCGCTGAAATCAACATGCTTTCCGTAATATGTCCTGGCCAGGTGCCTGCACAGCGCCTCGACAGACTCTGCCTTCGAGAGGCTTATCAACACCCTTTTCCTGAGGCACTGCCCTGAAAAGATGAGATGGTCTCTTATCCTTTCCGGCTCGATGTTCTCGCTTTTCAGCCTCAGCAGGTTGATGATATTGACTATGTCTATCTCCATGAGCAGGAATTTCCTGAAATCAAGGCCGTGGTCAGGAAGGAGCACTGCATTTGCCAGTGTGTGTTCATAATATAGCTTATCAAGGTAATTCTCAAGCTCGATCAGCCTCTTGCTGGATTCAAATATCCTGCGGGCAGCCGCCTGTTCGCGTTTTCTCAGGAATCCTGAATTTTCAAGCGCAGCATCGACAGAGCGCAGTTCGGAAAGCCTCTCAAAGTGCTCCTGCCCGAACCTCCCGAACGGCTCTATCAGTGGAATCACCTCCTCTTTTGCAGCGTTGCTGTAGATTCCCCTGAGGACCACCTTCAGGTTGTGGAAATCGCTCCTGCCCAGATAAAGATCTATCACCTCTGTAACATCCCTTGTGCATATCCTTCTCAGCTTGTTGAACACCTTTATCGCGTTCATCTTCAGGGCCTGGTCGATAAGCTCAAGCCCCTCGTATTCAGACGTCAGGCTGGTGATGGAATCCCTGTATTTTGAGTCCTGGAGGTATTTTGTTGCAGAGCTGATATCCATCTTGAGCAGCTTATGGTAATCATCAGCAGAGAATAGCCTGCCCTTCATCGCCCTGACCCTTGCGAAGGCATAAGGCATATCCCTGTTTATGAAAGTGTGATGCATCTTCATTACCCGAACAATAATTCAGATATCCTTGAGAGCTCCCTGCTCCCGATGTCATTCAGCATCGCATCAAAGCTGTAGTCCACTATGGTCCTGTTATCGCTGCTTACTGCGATGATGCCGCCAATGATTCCCTTCTCAGCCACTTTTACGCCCCTGGCCAGCCTTTTCACTGCGGACATATCCTTCCTGTTGCATTGTATTGTTCCTATCTCTATCTCATCCCCTGCCTTTTTCAGCAGCCGGGCAATCACCCTCTCTCTCTCTTTTTCTGCAATGCCCTTTGAGATGCTCTCCCTGGCCTTTTCAAGCACTGTCTCGACCATCTCTTTCTTGGCCGAGAGAATCTGCTTTTTCACATCAAGATTGACAGAGGACATCATCCTTCTCTCCATCATCTGGATCTCATCGCCAAGCCTCTTCTCATGGCTTTTCTCAAGCTCCTTTATCTCCTTTTCCTGCTCAGCCCTGATCCTGGATGCAGCTTCTTTTGCCTCAGAGATTATCTTTGCAGCATCTTCCTCTGCACTGCTGATTATAGTCCTAGCGAGCCTTTCAAGTCCCATGTTTGAAAAACCTCCATATTACAAGCAAGTGATTAGCCATTGCCAATCATATCTTGCCGAGCAGGAGTATGGCCACGACCAGACCGAATATGACCAGCGTCTCTGGTATGACAGTCATGATGAGGCCTTTTCCGAACAGCTTCTCATTCTCAGCCATCGCACCGACTGCAGCAGCCCCTATGCTCTTCTCAGCCACCGCTGACGCATATGCACTCAAACCAACCGCGACTGCAGCACCGAGGCCAAGCAGTCCTGAACCAATATCCACCATTTTCTTTTACCTCCTTGAATCTTTTAGCTTATTCATGACGAATCCCTATCATGATCTTCCGAACGGCGAAAACTCTGTCCCTCCGCCTGTGTAAAACTTTGTGAAGTTCTCAACATAATGCAGCCTCAGCGAATGCAAAAAAGGCCCTATAAGCCCGAGCATCAGGTTAATCAGGTGCCCCATCGCGAATACAAATACAGCAAATATTATCCACAGAGGGCCTTTTCCGAGGAGGGAGGCACTCTGCTCGTTTATGACCCCGGCAAGAGCCACTGATGCAAGGCCGATTGCCATGAGTCGCATATAAGAGCCGATATGCACGAATATCGAGGGCAGCTCGACAATCCCGCTTATTCCCTCTCCAAGGTATATAAGGATAATCGCGGCTGCAATGATTGTAAATCCGAAGACAGGGCTAAGATGGATATAGCTGCTCAGGCCAAGGGCTACAGCTACTGCGCCAAGCTCAAGCATAAACCAGCCGCCCTTCTCAAAGATGGCCTGCTTCAGCCCGTGCTTGTTATAGACGTTGATGAAGCCCAGGGCAAGCCCGAAATTGATGTGCAGAGCGCCTATGATCAGTGATATTATTATGAGCTGGGTGACTGAACCAGCGCTTCTCTGCAGGATAGGATAGTTTATGTGGATTGTCTGCACAATATGCTGCACAAAGCCGAATTCACCCATCTCAAAGCCAAAAAACTCGCCGAATACCAGGCCGAAGACAATAGTGGCGACAGATGAGAATATCAGGATGTTTATGAGGTCTTTTCCCTGCTTAAACATCTTCCTTGCGATGAGGAATGCTATAAGTGTCAGCAGGCCGTAACCTGCATCACCAAGCATGAAACCGAAAAAAAGTGGAAATGTGAAGAACATGAATATAGAAGGGTCTATCTCCCTGTATGAAGGGATAGAAAACAGCCGGAGGAGGAATTCATAGGGCTTTGCCATCACAGGATTGTTGAGCTTTACAGGGACATTCTCATCCTCTGGGATGTCAAGCTCCTCAACATAGATATTTTTCGAGGTTAAGCTCTCCAGGCTGGATATAAGCTTACTTGCCTTTTTTTTGGGCACCCAGCCGGTCACTATGCTTGTGCTTGCTGTCTCGCCGAACATCAGAGGAGCCTCAGATTTCTTCGATGCCTCGCTCAGGACCTTTTCAGCATGGATTATCATGTGGCTGCTTTCCCTTTTTTGCGCATTTGTCTTTTTATCAAGCGCCTTTTTTTCAGCCTCAAGGTCTTTAGCCTCTTTGTCTATAACAGACAGAGGATCTTTTTTTGAAAGGAACTCTTCAGGGATCTTCAGCTCCTGGAAACCTGCGTCAGCAAGCGCCCTTATTATCCCGAGTTCCCTGTTGCAGTCGTAAAAAACAGCGACAATCTTCTTTTTCATGTGGTCAGCGGTCACGAGCAGATGCTCCGCCTCTTTCATGCTGCCGAGCCTTTCATTTAGAATGGATATGTCATTCACATAGCCTGCCTTATATCCCATGTGGATGGTCTTCCTGTAAAGCCCCGGGGCGATGCCCAGCCTGATGATATCGCCCATGCTCTGCCTGCTTTCATAAAGGACCTTTAGCCTTGCCTCGATCTCCTTTTTCCTGGCAGCATTTTTTGAGAAGAAGTCAAATACCCCATCGAGCTCTGATACGATATGCTGTATTTCTTGTTTTGGGGTCCTGTGCCTGCTCCTCGTTCCAGAATTTTCCACTGGTTTTATGCCAAGCTGGTATTTCAGCGAGCGGACCTTTATAAGGGCTGCTGAAACCACAGATGAATCCTCAAGGGGCGAGCCTATGTCGATGCTGCCTCTTTTCTGCTGCACAAGATGCACGGCCTTTGCCCTGTAAAGCTCATCAAGCACAACCTTTATATAGCTCTTTGGAAAGAAAAACCTCAGCCTGAGCATATCTTCAGCAACTAACATTTTCTGTTCACTCTTCCTCTATAAGCCCGATGACGTGCTTCACCGCTGTATTTACTTTACCTTCTGCCTTTTTCATAAGCGCATCCCTTTCTGCGGAGCCCTCCATCAGAACCCTTTCCCTGTTTTTCTCGATTTTGGAGGCTGCCTGCGCCAGCTCCTTGTTCATGGCCTCATCGAGCTTCATGCGGGCGTCTTCAACGGCCTGTTCCCTGTTTTCGCGTGCAGATTCAACAATGACCTGGGCCCGCTTCCTGCTCTTGCGTATTATGGCATCTGCCTCTTTCTCAACTTCCAGGATTCTCCTTATGCTTTTTTCATCGGATGCCATATTGCCCGGGTTTTACCAAGAGTGTGAACAACCTGCATTTAAGACTGACCCAAGTATTCTATGAAAACTACTTGGTTATACACCTAGTCAGCATACGCCTTGTTCGTGATGCCCCAATCCATGAGCACCTCAGAAATCTTGTTTAAAAGACCCTTTATGCGCCTCTTGTGGTACTGGGCCTGCCCGTTCATAGCTATATTCTCTATCGGGCTTGCCCTCCTTGCAAATTCAATCGCTTTGCTGTAACTGGGATACCTGCTGTTTTTTTTCAGGTCGATCCTGCTGCATATCCTGCTCAGGTCATCGATGACCGGCATCACTTCCCTCAAGTACTTCCTGTCTTCTCCCCTGAGCCCTATTATGTGGTCCGCTAGCCTCTCCAGGTCCCTCGCGATAAGGCTGATATAATAGAGGTCTATTGTCCTGTAGTTATGCGATGTACCTAGGATAAATGAGTATATCACCGATTTCTGGATCAGCCTGTTGCTCCTGTCGATCTCCTCCTCATATGTCCTGACAAGGCTCTCATCATGGTTCTCCAGCATAACTATTGTCAGGTTCTTGATCTTCTTCACCATGGTTCGCAGGAGCTGGTCCGGGTTAAGGGTAAGGACGCTTGATTCAGATGATATGGTGTTCTTGTCGATCTCTATAGAGACCGTACTTATTATCTTTTTCTGCCTGAGGATCGCGGATGCAGTAAGCCCCTTGTTCAGCCTGATATTGAATGAAGATAGAGGGTTATGGTAGCATGCAAAGACAAGCCTGCTGACGATCTCCGGATCATTGTCGTCAAGCAGGATGCTTATCGACCTCAGCTCTTCCTCTGTCCTCTTAGGGGATATGACAAGCGAGCCGCTGCTGTTTTCGCTTATTCCTACAATGCTGCCTGATTTGATACTGTGCTTCCTGCACCATTGCGTCGGCAGGTAAAGATACTGCATATCGCCTGTCTTCTGTATTCTCCTTGTTTCCATTATTGGCTGAAAATTCGGGTAATATTTAAACTTTTGTAGAATGTTAAGTAAAACTTTAAAGTATACACTTTAAAAAACCCAGCCACCCATGGCTTCGACGGTCATTTTCCTTCGGAAAATGCCCTATTTCGCTGCCCGTAACCGTATACGCACGAGAATCAGAGATTCTCGGCGCCCAGGGAAACTTTGTTTCTCTTGGGCTTCGCAGACTCAAGTATACGAACACGGTCAGCTCCATCTCGCCGTGGCTGGATTTTTTCTTGAAGTGCAGGTTTTTCCCTCCAGTGCAGGAAGCAGGCCCGAAGGGCTGCTCAGGATGAAATTTTTCCATTGGCGCAAGCCCGCAGGCACCTGCAGTGCCGTGTTTAAGCGGGCTTGCAGCCAGTGGATGGAAAAATTTCTCCAGCACATTTGAGAAAAAATCTATATTACAGCATAGTGTTTAGGCCGAACCAGCCGCCGTGAATGAAAAAATTTCATTTGCACGTTCAAGAAAAAACCTACATTGTAACGCCATGTGATGGAAAAATTTTATTTGCACGTTCAAGAAAAAATCAACATTATCAAGAAAAAACCAACAGGAAAGAATTACCCTGTGGCATACTTCATCTGGTCCATGAGGCTGCTGATATATTTCTGAAGATGCTCAGGCAGGCCGAATATCTTGGTATCCAGAAAACCCCTTATGATGACCGAGGTCGCCTCCTCCTCTGAGAGCCCCCTTGACATCAGGTACATAAGCTCCTTGTCAGCTATCTTTCCTACTGCTGCCTCATGCGAAAGGTCTGAGCCATAGCTGTTGCCCTCCAGCTCCGGTACGGCTATGACCCTTGCCTCCCTGCCGAGCAGAAGGCCCGAGCATTCGAGATGACCCTTGCTCTTGCTGTTGTTGCCCACGAGCATCCCTCTTGAATAGATGGTCGATGAATCCCTCGCGATGACCCTGGAGATTATCTCTGCCCTGCTCTCATCGCCCTCCAGGACAGCCTTTGAGCCGACATCGATGAGCGAGTTCTCATAGGCATACAGAAGGCTTGTGAACCTCGCTGTCGAACCTTTTCCTTTACAGAGGCTTGCAGGGTACATCTGGAGGTCCTTTACAGGCCTGAGGCATATGTAGTTTGATATGAATGTTGAGTTATCATCCTGGACCGCGGCGCTTCTCGGCCTTACCTTTGTGTCCTTTTTCCAGTTATGTATCATCGTGAAGTTCAGCTTTGCGTTCTTTTTTATGAAGAATTCGGATATTCCGATGTGTTCAGCAATCCTGACATTGTGCTCCTGGACGCAGCCTGTGATGATGTTTGCCTCAGAGCCCTCTTCAGCTATGATTATGTTGTGTACCTTCTGCCTGAACGACTCGTTGGTTATCATGAGGCATGACTGTATGGGCACGCTCAGCTTCTGGCCCTTGAGCACTCTTATGAAATACCCTCCGCCGGGCATGTCCGCGGCTGCCTTCGTGTACTCATCCTTATCCTTATCGACGGTCTTCCACATCAGTTTCTTTACCCATGGATACTTCTTAAGCGCATCTCTTATGTCCATTATCTCAAGCTTGCCTTTGTATATCCTGTTGATGCTGGTATATGCCTGCTGGTGGTCTGTCTGGAAATAGGTGGCTGACCTTCCCGGCCCTTCCTGCTCCATACCCACATTTTCTGCCTCCTTGAGCAGCTTTGCAGGTATGCTTTTCAGTTTATCCTGCAGTTTACACACCCCTCATATCCATTTTCCCTTATGTCCTTGAGGATCTTCTGCGGTGAATGATAGCAGTAATTCCCTCCATCATAAAGGATGCAGGCCCTTTTTGCCTTGATGTAGTTGAGGACCTCTCCCTGGTGCGTGATGATGATCGCAGAGGCCTTGCTTTTCTTAATATAGTTGTAGATCTCCTGGCATATCAGCTTGAGGCTGACGATATCCACCCCTGAATCAGGCTCGTCGAGCATGAGCAGCCGTGGCTTTAAGAGCAATACCTGGAGCAGGTCAGCCCTTTTCTTTTCCCCGCCTGAGAAATCCACATTTATGTTCCTGTCGAGGAAATCCTCAAGCTTGAATGTCCTGACAAGCCGCATCGTCTCTTCATCAAGCTCAGTACCCGGTTTCTTTCCCTGGCAGATATTGGCCATGTCCTTAAGGGTGACGCCCTTGACCTCTGGCGGCTGCTGGAACGATACGCCGATGCCGAGCCTGACCCTCTCAAGGATGCTCATCTTTGTGATGTCCTTTCCCCTGTAGATGATGCTTCCCTTTATTACCCTGTAACTGGGTATGCCCATGAGCGTGTTCATCAGGGTCGATTTCCCTGAGCCGTTCGGGCCGAATATGGCGAATGTCTCATGCTGCTCAATATCCAGGTCTATCTTTTTAAGTATCACCTTCCTGCCGCTTGCCACAGAAAGGTCCTTTATTTTAAGCAGTGCCATCTTGATTGCCGATTATTGTGATATATTTAAATTTGATTGTTCTGCCTGTTCCATCACAGCCATTGGTTGTTTTGCTTTATATAAATCAAAAAAACAAATGGAATAAAAAATGCAATAAAAGTTTCAGCTCTTCCAGAGCCCGTGGACATTGCAGTACTCTCTTGCAGTAACCTGCTCTGCGTCAATGCAGAACTCCGCCTCTGGGCTGTCCCCTGGCTTTAGGTACTTCCTGTATGCAGTGCCGTCTGCGATTATCTCGATCCACTCTATGTAATGCTTCTCTTCCATCGGATGCGGCACAGAGCCCACCTTTACCAAGACACCCTTGTCTGTCTTCTCGATCACAGGAACATGCTTCTCCAGGCCCTGGTCTTCGCTCTTCTCTTCCATGAGGTCCATAGGCTTGCCGCAGCAGACAAGCTCTCCAGCACCAGTGTGCAGCACCTCAACTATATTGCCGCATATGCTGCATTTATATACTTCATTTAGCTTTGTCATGTTTATCACCCTTCATTTGTCCTGTTGTGGCTTTCCCATCCTCTGCCTTGACAGCGCGAGATGGTCGTTCTCGACATCGACAAGTGCCTTGAAGATCTGCTTGACCCTCTGGTTCTCGGACTCAGCAGCAGCCTTTGTGTAAAATTCTATGGCCCTTGTCTCCCTGGCGTGTGAATCCTTCAGGTCCTCAAGATAGTCTGCTGAGCAGGCATCATCCCCCGGAGGAATCGTATCAAGCTTCAGTATCTTTTTCCAGACAGATGCATGCTCTGCCTCGACCTTGGCAAGCGCCTTGAACAGCTTCTGCCCCTCCTTGTCGCCCACCTTTGCAGAGGCGCAGTAATAGAAGGCGGCGTTGCTTATCTCGACCTGGAGGGCCTTCTCTGCATTTTCCCTGTCTTTCTCGCTGAGCTTAACATCAAAGCTGACCTCAGCGTCCCTGAACCTCTTGATGAACCTTCTCTTCGCGCCGCAGAACGGGCAGTTTGTCGGAGCCTCGTCCCCTATATAGGGATCGCCGCAGATCTCGCATCTCCATAGCTTGGCCATCGTGTTTCACCCCTTGATCTTCTTATGGCAGAGCCCAATCCCAGACCTCAAAAGCACATGCCCTCTGGCTCATAGTATTTCCTGGCATGCTTGCATGACGGGCATTTCTCCGGCGGCTCTGTGCCGACATGGATGTACCCGCATTTGCTGCACTTCCACTTTATGGGCTTGTCCCTCTTGTAGACCGTGCCTTTCTCGACCATCTCAAGCAGCTTCTTGTAGCGTTTCTCATGCTCTACCTCGACCTTTGATATCTGCCTGAAAAGGTTCGCTGCCTCGGCATTGCCCTCGTCCTGCGCATCCTTTGCGAATTTCGGGTACATCTCCGAGTTCTCATAATGCTCGCCCTCAATTGCTGCCTTCAGGTTTGCCTTGGTGTCGCCTATCCCCTTGAGGAGCTTGAACTCGTCCTTCGCATGCTGCATCTCGTTGAGCGCAGTCTCCTCAAAGATCTTTGCTATGTACAGGTAGCCCTCTTCCCTTGCGACCTTTGCAAAATAGTCATACTTGTTCCTTGCCTGGCTCTCGCCTGCAAAAGCAGCCTTTAGATCATCTTCAGTCTTGCTCATTTTAAAATACCTCCTTATCTTATTTTTTCTTTTTCTTTCCGCTGCCGCAACAACCCACTCTACTCACCCCTTATACATTGTTTGCAGTATCCGCTGAACATGATGGATACAGAGTCTGCCCTGAAACCATCGCTCCGGGCCCTGTTTGCTCTCCTGAGAGCGTTTTCTGACATCCCCTTCCTGAATATGTCGACTATCCTGCCGCAATTTTTGCAGACACCGTGCTGGTGCAGCATGGTCCTGCCGTCATACCTGAAAACGTCACCAACCTCAAGCCTCAGAAGCTCCCCATCTTCTGCAAGCAGGTTCAGGTTCCTGTAGACAGTGGCCAGTGTTATAGAGGGCAGCTCCTTTGAGATTTCCCTGTATACCATCTCTGCTGTCGGGTGGTTCTCCGCATCCCTCAGGTGCTGGAGGATCTTCAGCCTCTGGCTTGTCATCCGTCTGTTTTTCATTTTTAATAATTATTATTAATTGGTAATATTTATTGATTTATAAAACTTTTCTTTTATCAGGCATCGGGATTTTAATGTTGATTTTTTAACAATGCCGGCAAGCTCGATTGACCATGGTTTTGTAATTTTGATATTTTTTTGATGGTGCTAAAGAAATTTTTCCATCCACTGGCGGCTGGTTCGGCTTAAGCACGGCACTGAGGGTGCCTGCCGAACCAGCGCCAATGGAATATAATTATCCAACTGTTTTTTATCAGGCGGGATAATTATGGTCGGAGAAAACTGACGCAGTCAGTTTTCGATCGACAAATTTCTGTTCGAGCAGCCCTACGGGCTTGCTTGTTGCACTTGAAGAAAAAATCCATCCACGGCCGGGCGGAACAGACCAAGTTCCCATACGAAGTATGGGGTTTTGGTCTGTGGAGTAGGATTTGCAGAGCAAATCCGTCCGTGCCATGGGTGGATGGATTTTTTCACCCTGTCAGCTTTGATAAATATGCTTGAAAGGCCTGCGTGTGCTGATGCTAACCTTCTTTTTGTATGGAGCCGTTTTTGTCAGTGTATGATGCGTTTTTGTGAATGGCTAAATATCAAT
>CAZPXC010000002.1:12884-53105 GCA_964590935.1 uncultured Methanosarcinales archaeon | reverse complement strand
TACTGCAGAGGGCTATGGCCAGGGGCATTCTGAAGAGCTGGTCGGCGAGGCCATAAAAACATTTGACAGGAAAAAGATATTCATCACCACAAAAGTCAGCCATACCCATCTTGCATACGATGATGTCATCATGTCTGCAAAGGACAGCCTTAAAAGACTGAAGACAGGCTACATCGACCTTTATCTTGTCCACAGGCCAAATCCGCAGGTCCCGATCAAGGAAACCATGAACGCGATGGACTATCTTGTCGAAAAAAAACTGGTCCGTTTTATAGGGGTAAGCAATTTCTCGACAGAACAGGTCAAAGAGGCCCAGAAACACTCAAGAAACAGGATAGTTGCAAACCAACTGAAATATAACCTCTGGGAAAAGACTGACATCGAGACCATCAGGTATTGCCAGGAGAACAATATGATGGTCGTCGCTTACGAGCCATTCGGCAGGGGAAGCCTGACAGATGAGAAGATAAGGCTGCTTTCAGACTTATCAAAAAAATATGATAAGACTGAAGCACAGATAATCCTTAACTGGCTGATATCAAAAAAGAACGTTGTTGCCCTTTTCAAGGCGGGCAGCGAGAAGCATCTTAAAGAGAACATGGATATCTTTGATTTTCAGCTGACCGGCGAAGACAGCGGGAAAATCGATGCTTTGGTCAATTCTTAGTGCCGGGAAAATATGGGCTTGTCCGCTGCGTTAGGGTAATCTGAAAAGACGTCAGTTTCAATCGAGAAAAAGTCCTGTTTTTGGAAGCGAAAGCATTTACATGATCATTGGAGTCCAGTTTTCTGGATGCCAATGGATTTCCCGATGGACTTCTAAGGATGGTCTATCAGAATATTCTCTTTGAACTAGAACTGCAACCCCTTCATGTTTGGCTATTCTTTCAGCCCTCTCAATTGCTTCTTCTAAAGGTAAGACAGTTTCAAAATCACCAAATATTTCAGTAACTGAATTAAACTTACGCGAAGAACCAGTGCCTGTATCATTAGGCCCATCACCTTTACAATAGTCTTTTCTTAACACCCCATGGTATTTCAATCTGCTTTTGTCATTGTAAAACTTTGCTGCGGCTCCACAATTCATCTCCGGTGATATGTCTATATGATCATTAGCTAAACCTTCATCATAAGGAGTCGCTAGCTGGAACATTTGGCCGATATATGCTTGAATTTTAGCTGACATATCCAGAGATAATAAATCTGGTTTTAAATGCTTTTACTTTTTTATGTATTCCTTTATTGCACTTCGTGTGACTTCGCTTAATTCCGATGTTATCCGAAATTGAAAATAAGTCCTGAAAACGATGAGGATGGGTTGGCGTTTTTTATCCGATTTATCAAGAACTTCTGTAAGTTAACCATTGATCAAATTCTTGCTCATTCCTGCAATGGCAAGCAGTACTCCCTTGATGTAATTGTCCCCAACTTATTATGCCGTTTTTTACTGCCTTTTTAATTTCTCTCGCCAAATAGTTGATATCAGGAAATTCTTCATCGAATGTTGTGATTGGATGTCCTTTATGAAGTCTACCTACAAATATACCTTGAATTAGAGGATTCATATAATCAGCCACATCGTCTATTGTTTTTATATCACCGGGAAACGTCCCATCTAGTTCACAAATACGATCCAACTCTTCAGCAACCCCTAGATCAGAAATTCCTTGTACGTCTCTAATCATATCGTGTCTTTCAATCCCTTCATCTGTTTCAATTACATAATTAAGCCAGGAATTCCATGGGTCATCTCTATCAATATAGGCAATTTCAAGGTCTTTAATAACGCCATTAACTTCTCTATACGGAATAGCTCTTAGGTTAAGCATAACCCTGTGACCTATATACCCTCTCTCTTTTTCATAGAAAGCCTTTAGGTTTTCAGGCATTTCATTTGAACCTAATTTTTTGTGACCCATTTTTACCTAATTATAATTACTGAAATGTCTGGTAGTATTTAAATCTTTCTATTTTTACCACTATTCAGGGACTATTAATATTGCAGCGGCCGCTTACTTTGGATACTTCCGGCATCGCTCTGCAGTACTCGACCTTCTCCACTGAGTAGCTCAAGACATTTAACAGGAATTAACCGGTTCGTTCTTCTCCCAGATTGACTTCGTTAAATTCCCATGTTAGTTTCAATAATTCACTCTAAATGCCAAAGTCCCTTGATTCTGTGTCTTGATTGCTCACTTTGTTCGGGGGATTTAATAGGAACCTCAAATTTTGCTCCTTTGTCTAATAACTTCGTCAAATCGTAAATATACGCAATCGAATTTGCGCTTAAAGAAACGAGCCAGAGGCTTAAATCTGTCAGTCATAAATCAATTTTATACTCGGATGAGCTCAAAGTATCCCATACTTTAGACAATCTTGCAAATCTTCCTTTGCCTTCATTTACACCTTCTAGAATCTCTAACAAATTATAATAATCCATGTTTCCACAATTTAGATCAACCATTACCAGGTTTCCTCCCATATCAATATCAAAAATATTTTCCCACTCTTCCGATATATATCCTTTCCTGGTCAAGTATCTGACAATTTCTGGAAAATTAGTGTCAGGTGTCTTTATCTGTTTATGTTGTAACTCTCCAAAGTCCTTGACAATATAGATGTAATCTGATACTGATCTTTCACCTAAAATAACAACAAAAGGGGACATAGGCAGGGCAGGGTGATAGATATCTGCAGTGAATGTTGCCTCAATTTTCATATTTTCTATGTCTTTTCTTTTTTTCATTCCAAATTTGCCCGGCTCTATTGGCATATAGACTTCCTTATCCCAGCTATTCGGAATGTAGAACTCTCTGTGACAATCTTTGATTTTAACTTTCTCTGTAATTCTTTCAATAAGACCCGGATTACTAGCAATCCCATCCCTGGCTTTTCTTGAATTCGCTAAAAACTCCTCTAAATAAGGATTTTCAATACGAAACATTTTTACTCCTAAGGAGTTATTAACGTATTATATATATTTTACGATTTGTCCGATGTTATGATGGTCGGGGATAATGCTGATCGCTGGCTGTACTCTAAAAACGTCTGAATCATTTCCTCGGCTCTTTCTGTTGGACCAGGCCGATCAAAGAATCAGCATTTTTGTACAAACTGAGTGCTGCATTGTCTGCTTCGGCAAGGTCAGACCTGCCGACTGCTTGGTATATGGTGGCTCTGGATTGTAATGCGACCACATTGTTTGGTTGCTGCTCCAGGGCCAGGGTGCAGTCAGCTATGGCTTCATGGTACCTGCCTGATTGATACCTGGCAAACGCCCTTTCAGTTAAGATCTGCGCGAGCGGGCCGCGAAATTATACATGATTTCCCATTCCAAAAAGTTTAAATAAGATACTTGACAAAATACCAGATATGGATAAAAAATATTGTTCTGTCGCTGGAATTATCTTAATGCTAGGGATAATGCTAATCGCTGGCTGTAATGTAAAAACTTCTGGCAATGCCCCTTGCAGCTGGGTCTATAAGACCAGGGATGATTATTCCGATTATCTGGGCGGCGGAGTAAATCTTAAGCAAAATATCGTCGCAACAGTGCCGGGATTTTCCAAAGGGATGAAGGCCCTGGACAAGGGGTATTATACATCTGTCTATGGCTGCACAAAAGATTATGTTGAGGGGTCTGTTTTCTTTGATGTAACTACGGATGAATGGAACAGCGGATGGACTGATACGCATGATACGTCTGACCTGATACACCATGTAATGGATGACGACCCGTTTACCGAACTATATTTCTGTAAGGCTGCATCCGGAGGCGAGATGACCTTAAATGAGCAGCAGCTGAATGACATAATAGACAGCGATAGGTTAGGCACTAAATGTGAGAAGATAATCTGAGCTTAGATGCCTGCCTGGGCCGGCTTCTTAGCTCTGCTCAGAACATCGTATATCCCCTATATTATATCCAATCTGGAGATGGCAAATCAGCACATACTACTGTAGATAGATTTAAAAACTTTGAAGTTCTAAATGACCCTGGTATGAAATTCAAGGTTTTCAGGACAGAGGAATTTGACAGGCAATTTGATAAGCTACCTAAAACTGAACAAAGAGAAGTAGAGAAATTCGAAAGAAAGCTTTCTGAAAATCCTTTTGTTGGAAAGCCACTTGGACTCTCATTCCTGAAGGAAAAGAAGCTAAACAAAAGAAGAATATATTACCTGATCTATGAAGATTTCGTGGTTGTTCTGATGGTAGCTGTAAGCGATAAGAAAACACAGCAATCGACTATAGATTCGATTAGATTTAAACTTTATGAATATCAGGATATAGTAAAAGAAGCCCTCAAAAGGCTTTAGCAAACTCTTCTGATTCTTCCGTTTTTAATGTCTTCCAGGCTTCTGACAAACTGATTCAATAGATCTTCATCTATCTGAGCTTTCTTTTTAAGAAATTCATACTCTTCTTTTGGAATTGTAACAGTTTCAGTAGCCATATTGTATACAGTATGCTCCTTTGTTTTTATATTTTTCGAAAGGCGGTCTTTTCTATAATATGATATACTGATCCCCGGTGCTGGATAAAGATATACCTATAGCTCAACTCCATCTTTTCTGTCTTTGCACATCTTTCTTTCTGTGCAGCAAGCCAGCTCGAAGGGCTGCTCTAACAGAAATTTGTCAATCGAAAACTGACTATGTCAGTTTTCTCAGACCATAATAATTCCGTCTATTTTAAAACGGCGGAATAATTATATTCCATTGGCGCTGGTTCGGCAGGCACCATCAGTGCCGTGTTTAAGCCGAACCAGCCGCCAGTGGATGGAAAAATTTCTCTCGCACTATCAAGAAAAAACAACATCAGAGAATATCATGAAACCACAAATCTAGACCTTGGCGATCTTCCTGATGGTCCTGGCGTCTATGCCGGAATCTATCAGGTCTTCCTTTATCTGCTTCTTTGTCTTGCCCTCTTTCTTTCCTATCCTGAAATACTGCCTTATGTCCCTTTCCATCTTCTTCTGCGCTGTGTCTATCTCCCTGAACCTCTTGTCTATCTCCTTCTTGCTGTGGCCTGCCTTCACGAGCGCGGTCTTGATGACCCTTCTGGGGACCCTGTCTTCTGTCGCGTCCTTGATATAATCCATTACCTCGTCATGCTTGGGAGTGTGGTCTTCTGCGCTCTGCGGTTTTTCCTGTTCTGCATCAGTTTTGGCAGGCTCTGCCTTTTCCTGCTCTTCCTGAGGCTGCTGCGTCCCTGAACCTTCCACAATACCAGAGATGAGCCTGTCGACCTTTTCCGGACCGTGGCCGGCGCCGACAAGAGCTGTCCTTATCTGCGAAGCGTCCTCTCCAGCTCTAAAAGATTTTGTAATATATTCCTTTATCTCTGCATCAGCATCCTCTGGCTGTGCCTGTTCTTCAGGCGATTGCTGTTCCGAAACCTGGGCACTTTCCTCGGGCGGTTGCTCCACTGTTTCGCCACTCTCTGCCGGCTGCGGGCTTTCAAATGCAGCCATAAGCTCGTCTATATGGCCCGGATCATGGCCTGCATCCTGCAGCGCCTGCTTTATATCTCCTGGCCTCATCCCGGACCCCAGAGATGCTCTTATGTAATCGTTTATCTCCATGTCCTGCCGGCCAGAGTCCATCTTTGCTAGGCCCATGTCGGAAAACTTGTTCACGACATCCTGCGGGCCGTAGCCTGCATCTATAAGCCCGTTTTTTATCACGTCAAGCTCCTGGCCTGCCTCGAGCGCGGTCTTGATGTAATCAGCGAGCGGGTCTGCAAGCTTCAGTTCGGCCAGTTCTGCTCCGATGCTGTCCTCGTCATAGCCCGCATCGAGCAGAGCTTTTTTTACAGCTTGGATGTCCTGGCCGCTTTTCAGCGAGGCGACGATGTACTGCCCAAGCTCATCGTCCGGCCTCACAGCAGATTCAGCCTCCTGGACCTGCTCTGGTGATAATGAAGCTGCAGCAGAGAGAGCCGACTGAGAAGTAGATCTCTCGCCTGCTGCAGCTGAGTGTGTTGGTTGCTTATGTGCTTCAGCAAAGGAGTCTTGTTGGGGGTGTCTATGTGACTTATAGACGTAAAAGACTGCTGAGCCACCTCCCACAACCACAACACATAGAAGAATGATAAGCCATGTATAGCTGCCGCCACTTTCAGCAACATCTGCCGGCTGCTCGACGCTGGCCTCTTTGCTGCTGTTATCAGGGGAAGATGCGGCGGTCTTTGCCTGTGAATCGCTGCTCTGGGTCGCCTGTTTTGTCGTCGTCGTAGTTGCCTGGACGCCGTCCGGCATTATCGCAAAGACGCTGAAATCAGTGGTCTCGGCCTGGTAATATGCATTATTGCCGTCTTCGCTTATCTTTGTCGTGGGCACCTCCTCCCAGGTCGTGGTATACCTGAAAAGCGACACATCTTCGGGCTTCAGTCCGTTGTCATCGAGCCATGACTTCGGCACCATGAAATCGATGGTCGCCTTGGCGATCTGCTTGTTCGATATTCCGTCCTTGGTCACCTCGATGTACTGGTATACAGGCTTTGAAGGCTTTTTGATGCTTGAGGTATCGGACAGTTTCTTGACATTGATGTTTGCAGCCTGCACGTCCTCATTCACCGTGACCGTGATCTTTGTGACCGGGATGTCTGTCTGGCTGATGATGAATGACTGCGACTCTCCTGCTTTCATCGTCTTGAACCCATGTGATACTGATGATGAAGCTGTGGAGCTGCTAACAGTGAACGCGATCTTTTCCGCATTGTCCATCACATTGCCGTTTGAATCGTTGCACAGCACATAGAACTGGTAGTCCTTGTTCTCAAGTCCTCCCAATGTGTAGGTGTGCGTCTTGGTGTTGCCTATGAATGTATAGTTCATGGATCCATAGCCCACGTTGCTCTCAGAGAACCTGCATACTGCATACTCATCTGTTGTCACGCTCAGCTTTGTGCTGGACTTTTCGATGGTGCCGTTCGGGCTCGTCAAGACGATTTCCGGCGCTGTGGTGTCGCTCATGGTGAACGTGACGTTCTCCTCACCCACGTTTGACGCGTTATCCTCGCAGGTGTATTCTGCCATGTAGTCCCCGTCTGCAAGACAGGTGGTGTCGAATTTTTCCACGTAGAAGAAGCTTCCTGTGTTGCAGTCGTCATAGCAGTCATCCTTATCGTCAGAGCACGAATCCTTGCAGTCTTCATAATTACTCGTGCAGTCGTCTCTATCACTGCTGTCGGATGCCCCCTCTATGCATGTTGCCTTTTCGTCCTTGCAGTCATCGACGCAGCTGTCCTCCACATCGTCGCAGTCATTCTTGCAGTCCTCTACCCCGTATTCCTCTTTCAGGTCGCCGCTCTTCTTCTCCCTGTATTTATCATCATCGCAGTCGCTCTCGCAAGTGTCATAATCATCGTTGCATTCGGTGGTGGTCTTGTCTTCATCATCGTTGCATGAGGTCTTATCCTCATCGCAGTTATCTATGCAGCTGTCGTATTTTTCCTCCCTGTATTCATAAAGGACATACTGGCAGTCAGCCTCCTCATCAAGGGTGATGTTAAGGACGAGGTCCATGCAGTTGCTGATAACATCATCATCCTCAGGATACATCTCATCAAAGTCCGGAGCCTCTGTATCGACTGTATAGTCCCTAGTATATGAGCGCTTGTTACCATACGCATCAGAGAGGTAGACAGTGAAGTTGTGGCTGCCCTCGGAAAGGTCTTTCTTGGTGTATGTATAATAGCCGCTGCTGCTTGTCATGCTGGCATTTGAGCCGCCGTCGATGCTCAGCTTCGGATAGCCTGATGCCTGCCCCTCGCTCACGCTCAGCTTGACTGTCAGGTTTTCGCTGTCCTTGACTGAGCCGTCTGCCGGAGTGGGCGAGACAAAAGTTGCAGTTGGGGCTGTCGTGTCGTCAAGCTTGAAATACACTGTGCTTGTCCTGCTGTTGCTTTCTGAATCTATGCACTGGACAGTGAAATAGAAATTATAGCCGGATGACTCCGATGTTGCGTTGAAATATGCAGTATGGCTGACATTGTTTGCGTTTGCGGGCGTAAGCACCTTATCTGTAGAAGTTACGCTGGAGCCTATCTTGTAGCTGGTCGCTGTGCATGTAGCAGCTTCGTCTGTCGTCACTGTCAGCCTCACGTTCTTGACATCAGCGACTGTGGTCGAGGCATTTACAGGGTATGTGAAGGTTATTGATGGTGCTTCAGTATCCGTAGTGGTGAAGCTGCCCTGGCTGCTCTGGGCAGAGTTCCCGGTAGAATCGTTGCTGACCACGCGATAATAATAGGTCGTGTCCCCCGAAAGGCCGCTCAGCGCGATGCTGTGGTTGGTGAAATACCCTGTTGTCGATTTTGAATGAGAATATGAATTGCTCGTGGTGCCGTACTTCACCTGGGAATCGGCAGTCTCGTCCGTGGTCCATGAGATAGTGGCAGAAGTTCCCATGACGCCTGAGCTCTGGACACTGCTTATCACAGGCGGGGTCGAATCAGATGTCGTAAAGCTCTTTTCCGAGCCCTGTGCAGAGTTGCCGCTGGCATCAGAGCTGTTGACAGCATAATAATATGTCGTCTCATCAGAGAGCCCTGTGAGGGTGACGCTGTGGCTTGTCGTCATCGTTGCGCTGCCCTTTGAAGCAGTATAGCTGCCCGATGATGTGCCGTACTTGACAGTGCTGTTCGCTGCCTCGTTCGTTGTCCAGGATATCACAGCGCTTATGTTGGTTATCGAGGAATTGGATACAGAAGATATCACAGGCGGGCTCTGATCAGGAGTGGTATTCGTCTGATAACTGTATGTCCCGTCTTCGCTGCAGTAGCCATAGATGTTGCATGCGGTTATGTTGTAGTAATATGTGGTGTTGGAGTCCAGCCCGGTGATGCTGAATGAATGATTATGGGCAAGAGTGCTGTTTTTTGCAGAAGAGCCCAGTGATGTGCTTGTGCCGTATTTGATGGTAGCGTTTGCACTATCGTCAGTGTCGAATGTTATTGTTGCTGTGGAATTTGTTGTTGTGTTGATGATGTTGCTTATTGCCGGGGCAGAGGTGTCTATTGTTGCGTTGGTCGTGAAGCTATAGGTGCCCTGCTCTGTGCAGTTATCATATGAGTTGCATGCGGTTATGTTGAGGTAATATGTGGTGTTGGAGTCCAGCCCGGTGATGCTGAATGAATGATTATGGGCAAGAGTGCTGTTTTTTGCAGAAGAGCCCAGTGATGTGCTTGTGCCGTATTTGATGGTAGCGTTTGCACTATCGTCAGTGTCGAATGTTATTGTTGCTGTGGAATTTGTTGTTGTGTTCATGATATTGCTTATAACAGGTGCTGATGTGTCTGGGGTTGTTTGGTTGGTCGTGAAATTATAAACGCCCTGCTCTGTACAGTTCCCATTTGAATTGCATGCGGTTATATTGTAATAATATGTCGTGTTGGAATCCAAGCCAGTGATATTGAACGTATGGTTTTGATTATAGCTTGAATTTCCCGTAGACAGTGTCATAGAAACATTGGTCCCGTATTCGATAGTCGCATTAGCATTGTCGTCAGTGTCGAATGTTATTAGCACAGACTCGTTTGTCGTTGTGTTGAGAATATTGCTTATGACCGGGGCAGAATAGTCTATTGTTGCGTTGGTCGTGAAATTATAGCTGCCATACTCATTGCAGTACTGGTCCCCGTTGCATACAGTGATATTGTAGTAATATGTTGTATTATCACTCAGGCCGGTTATATTGAACGTATGGTTTTGATTATAGCTTGAATTTCCTGTAGACAGTGTCATAGAAACATTAGTCCCGTATTCGACAGTCGCATTAGCATTATCATCAGTGTCGAATGTTATCAATGCAGATTCATTTGTTGTTGTGTTGACGATGTTGCTGGCAGAAGGGGCTGATCTGTCGATTGTCGTGTTTGTGGTGAAATTAAACACCCCTGCCTCTGTACATAAGCCCTGGTCATTGCAGGAAGTGATGTTAAAATAGTATGTCGTGTTTGCATCCAGGTGGGTCTTATTTGAATATTCATCAGAGATATTTATGAAATGTACCCTCGTCATGCTGCTGTTGGAAAGTGCATTGTTCAGGCTGGCAGAGGAATTGCCCCATCTGATGCTTGAGTTGCTTAGGTCATCTGTTGTCCAGGTGATATTGACAGACTCGTTGCTTGTCGAATTCTGGATGCCGGATATCTGCGGCGCAGTAAGGTCGAAAGTCAGTACAATAGTTCCAGAGCCTGTTACATTGACAGAGCTGTTCTCGAAATTAGTAGAATTATAGGCATAGAACGTATAGTTGGTGTAGAATATTGAAGAGGAGCTGCTGTTTCTCATGTATTCTGTGATGTTCTTCTCTGCAGTGTAGCCGCTTGCATCTGTCTGCAGTGAATATGCCAATGTAGAGAAGCTGTCGCTGATATTTACTGTGGCATTGACCTGGTTGCCTGATGTGTCATTTACAAAGACGCGGAAGTACCATTTTACGAATACACGGGAGCTGTCCTGGACATTTGTGGATTTGGAACCGTCAAATGAGCTGTTTACCACGAGATTAGAGCTGCCTGTGCCGCTTGAGCTTATGTCCTGCACAGAGCTCTGGATGATGCAGTTAAGCAGCGTGTTGTTGACTGCGCCATTGGCAAACTGCACAGCCGAGGATGCGGCTGAACTTATAGTTGATCCGGTTATCAGGGTATAATTTGAGGCGCTCACCCAGAGGCCGTAATCAGAATCAGAGATAATGCTGCCTGATACTACCGAGTCCTGTGAAGAGCCCAGGATCCTTATCCCCTGGGTATAGTTGCTGACCTGGCAATTGTGGACAGTGACATTATCTGCAGTCACGAAGATGCCGTATCCTGTGCTGTTGCCGGCAATGCTTACATTATTACATTCAAGGATTACATCGGACGCGTTTACACTTAACCCGCCGTTGCTGGAGGCAGCATATACAAAAAACGTAGTGGTGTTGGTCATGTTGTATGTGCCTGACCCGTTGATGAAGAGCGTGTTCCCTGTCCCGGTCACGTTCTCCAGGGCACCTGTGATGTTCGTGAAATCACAGCCCGTACTGCAGACAGAGTACTGTGCAGCCTGTGCGCTGGCAGCGGCGATGATCAGCATCGCAAGGAGCATATACTGCCTTCTCATGGCGGTCCACCCCTCAGCACATCATCATCTACGATCGCCTTTCGTCTGGTATAGGGCAGGTTCCACAGCTTGAAGAACTGGACCATATCCTCTTCGTGCCTGGCATCGACCATGAGCACGGTCCTTCCAAGATGCACTATCTTCAGTTCCTTGACAATACCGGATTTCCCGTCCCGGCATTTGAGGGCATAATAGAACCTCACCTTATCTTTTTTCAGCAGATGCTCTGTAGAATAAGTGTATATCAGCATTGGCTTCCCATTGTTAATATAGCCTTCACTGCCAATCATGTTAATTAGATTAACCTTACTACTATTTAAATCTTTTGCTGTGGTTTGATATAACAATTTATTGAATTTAAATGCGGATAAATATAACTTTTATCGATTTTTAATGATTTTTTGTTAATAAAGATAACAATTATCAGATGATAAATATTGTAAATATCATTTAATTGTCATATTGGTTATCTAATTTAACATACTTTTTGTTAAATCAAATAACTAAAACTTAATTTAAATTAAGATAAGTTAATCCATTTTTAATTTTTATTTAATTTTTTTTGATTATAGAAACTGAAATGAGCTAAAAAGCATTTTTTGTTAATATGGTTAACTGATTTTTTAATCTAAACATTTAAAATATGGGAATTATTGAGGTATCATCTAATGTTATGTGAATAATAAGAAAATAAAAAACCATGTTTTATAGTTTTCTGTTAGTTAATTTAATATAAATATAAATAGTAAATGTTTGTAAGGTTAACCAATATATAAGAAAAAATAAGTAAATATTAGTCTATTTAACATATATCTGCTTTAGTTCGCCCAGCCATGTGCTGTTGTAGACAAGAGTCGCATCATTCTTTATCTCGTTCTCCAGCTCTGTCTTGGAAGCGTTGCACTCCTGGTCTATGCACGGGAAAGAGGCTGGCGTGTATATAACTGCTATGGAATTATTGATATTGGTGTCATAGATCATCCAGGCGTTGGTCATATTGCTGTAATATCCTATGTACCTGCTGTCTGTGTACGCAGCAGGAACAGGGTCTGATGTCAGTATAGTGCCGTTATAGCCGTCAAAATAGCTGTAATAGTCTTTTACAATACCTGGCTCTTCTGAGGGCAGCCTGCTGAATATCTGGTAATCAAGATACGCAGGGTAAGCGATAAACCCAAGCAGAAGGAGCAGCAAGACCATCCTTGCCGACCTGTATTTTTTCAGGTATGATACCACTGTAAAAAAGCCGGAAGAGGCAAGCATCATGACATAGGGCAGGAACAGTATGGCAAAGCGCGGCTGCTTATGGGGTATTGCAGTAAAATAGAGCAGGAAGACAGCAAGTGGAACAAGGACATGGCCTGAGTTTTTCCTGTACCTGAAAAATAGAACAGATATGATGAATATGTTGGTTATCACGATAGTATAGGGATAGTACAGCAGGTTTGCAAAAAAGCCCGGGATATTGCCTATTATGCTGCTCTGGTGCTGGCTCGCGAGCAGGAATGGCTCGAGGAACTGCCCGAAGGAAAGCCTGTTGTACAGCAGGTATGCAGCAAGGCCGGAAAAGAAGACCAGGTTGTAGCCCAGGGCCGGCCTCAGGATATGTTTCCAGTTTTTCCTTTTGATAAGTTTGTACAGCAGCATCAGGTTTACTGCAACGATGATCAGCCCGGCAGGATACCTGAAAAAGAACGCGAGAAATGAGAACAGCCCGGAGAGCCAATACTTTTTTTTCATGGCAAGATAAACTGCCAGGAGTATGAAGAAAAGCGAGGGTATGCCTGTCATAACAAGCATGGAATTATAGAAGAAGACCGGTGTGGCAAGCAGGAATATTGCAGAGAGAAAAGCGGTTTTCCTGTTGAACACTTCCTCAGCGATAAGATATGTCATGGCTATTGTCCCGAGAGTGAAGAGGAGGATCACAAGGTCAGCAAGAACCTGGTAATTAAGCCCTGTTTTCCATAATGCTCCAAGGACCAGCGGTAATCCGAGGGGCCTTATCCATTCCCAGATTCCCAAGCGGCCTGCAGAAAATATCCACTTTCCCATCCCCAGATAGACTGCCTCATCCCAGATGAAAAGATGGTATCTGGAGAGCAAAAAAAACACCTTAACAGCAGCAGTGACCAAAAGAAGATAAAATAACGGGTGCCTGAAAATCCTATGTTTCATAAAAAAAATGTATTCCAAAGCAAGTATTTAAATCTGATTATTCAGAGATATCTTAAGGGTTATCGCTTTCTCAGGTAGGCGATGAAATATCAGATGCAGGCTCCCAGCGTGTTTGAGATCATATCCATGTTGGCATTGCTCCACCCGCAGTGGATGGGTTTTTTCAAGAAGATATCAAATTGGAGACTTCACCATATGATCCATTTATTACTTGATTCCTTCGATAACTTTAAATTATTTGCAGGAACACCTGTATATGTGGCAAGGATATGGTACTCAGTATGCGGAGAGGGCATGGGGCATGCAACAAGGAGTGATTCAGTGCTTGCATGGCTTACAAAGAAGCATGAGGTCCTGATAACAGCCGCAGAAAGGTCTTATCCCTATCTCAGGGAAAGATACGGCTCAAGAGTGCATAAGATATACGGCAATACTCTTGTCTACAAGGACAACAATGTCCAGTACCTTCGTTCTTTCGCAAGGTTCATCCGGACGATGCCATACATGGTTGTGGCCAATTACAGGATATTAAGGCCGCTTATTGGGCGTTTTAAGCCTGATGTGATAATATCTGATTTCGAGTCTGCATCAGAGTATTTCTCGCTGTTATTTGGGATACCCTGCATAAACATCGACAATAACCATGCTCTCACCGAGCTTAAGACGAGATTTAAGCACTCGTTTTACCAGACATGTATCATCCGCTTCCTTCACCCATGGGCCAGCCATTACATCATCACCGCCTTTGCAGAGTTTCATGCCAGGAGACCGGGCAGGACAAAGGTTGTCCCGCCTATAATACGCGAATCTGTCCTTTCGCTAAAGCCTGTTGACAAGGACTTTGTCCTCATCTATCAGACGTCTGAGACCAACATAAGGATGCTGCCTGTGCTGAAAAAGACCGGCATCCGGTACAGGATATACGGGATGGGCCGGAAGAGAAAAACCGGCAATCTTGAGTTCATGCCGTTCAGCGAAAAGACCTTTCTCGAGGACCTGAGGACCTGCAGGTATGTTATAATCAACGGGGGCTTTACAGTGATATCAGAGGCACTTTACCTGAAAAAGCCGATACTGTGCATCCCTGTGGAAAAGCAGTTTGAGCAGATATACAACGCCTACTGCATAAAACAGAAAGGGTACGGCTCATTTGCAGAGAGGTTAAGCCTCAGGGATATCAGGTCATTTGAGTCTAACCTTGAAAGATACAGGAAAAATATTTCCAGGATCGGGAGATGGGATGATTCCCTGCTTTTTGAGCATCTGGAGAGGCTCATCAAAAAGTATGCCTGACAGCCAATAATTTTTTATACATCCTGTTTTTGCGGAACTGTATGAAGATCTTGGTGACAGGGGGCTGAATTTCCTGAACATATTCGGGATGTTGTCCGGCATAATCACGCTTGTGATGTCTGTCGCCACATTGAAGATATCCAAAGGAAAAAAGCGTATCAAGACAATTATCATAAAAGATAACCAACGACTATATAATTTTTTAAGAAATAAGTCAACGGCGGTTCCTGTCTTTGAGGATATCTACAAGAAAACAGGTGAAAGAGGCTACGATAGCGCCGATAGAGTTGTTGATCATATCCCATGCTGCATTGTTCCATTCACCTATGTCTCCTGCTCCGTAAAAGAAAACCCCTCCTCCCTGGCCCAATAATGAATAGCCGACAAACTCCATTATTTCCATGAATGAGCCGAGACCGGCTGTGATGCAGACGGCAAGGAAAAATGCCTGGAGATGGTTCTTTTTCTTAAGCTCATGGTTAAGGTAATTGTAGAAGATAAGGGCGCATGCAAAGCCCCCTACGACGTGCATATAATGGTCGAAGGGGATGCCAAAGTAGTTGTTGCCGTACAGCTTTATCGAATGCAGGACTACAGCAGCCAGGCCGACAAGCATGATGACGATGTTCATGTGCAGTTTTTTATACAGGAAAAAGGAAACCAGGGCCAGAAAGGCGATGAAGAACCTGTCAGCCATCAGGTCCTTTCTTCCTGCTGTCATGTCGATGATGCCCAGGACGATAAAGAATACGCAGATACAGATTGCCAGTATCCTGCCGGATGATTCATCTGTTATCTTTTTCATGGATGTATCACTTACTTTCCTTTATTGTATATAGAACAGATGTAGAGGTTCGGTTTATCAGAGCATATCCTGTCCATGATGAAATCCTTATCCTGGATGCCGCAGTATTTCTGTTCATCCATTATAATGCAGGGGTATTTTTCGATCTTATAATACTTTGATAAGATATTGAGTGTTGACAGGTTAAGGTCCATGTCAAAGGAAAAGATCGCGACCTCCTGCCTGCCCTTGTCATCATCAAGCTTTCTTATATCGCTTAGTATGAACGACTGGTCATCGCACTTCTTGCAGTCAGCGGAATTCTGGTAGAAGAACAGTATGATCTGCTTGCTTATGTTGCATTTGTCCAGCATCTGCTTCATGAGAAGGTAATAAAACACCTCATCCTCATTGAAAACTTTCTTCTGGTCCCAGTAGTATGTATTTTGATGGAACTCTTCGCTCGCAGAACGGTAACTATCAATCTTCTCTCCCAGTGTCCAGATCGTTGTGTCCATCTCCTTAAGCTTTGTCTCAAATGCCAGGCATGCCATCTCATTATCGTAGGATTCTGACAGGAGAAATAAAACCTGCATATTGTTAAAGTCCTGGTAGATCGTCTGAAACTGGGAATCCAGGTGCTCTTCCCTTTTATTGTTCATGACAGAGCCGAGCAGTATGACTGTAAACAGCAGAAACAGGGTTATGATGAATGATATAAGGGCTATCCGTCTCTTTATCTCCATTTTACCCTTTTCCCTCTTAT
Source organism: uncultured Methanosarcinales archaeon (assembly GCA_964590935.1). GTDB lineage: Archaea > Nanobdellota > Nanobdellia > Woesearchaeales > DSVV01 > CAYXZQ01. The sequence continues at coordinate 36,965 of CAZPXC010000002.1, read as the reverse complement.
CGCTGCAAGGATGGCACCGCCCCAGTATAATTGATAAAGAAAAAACAGGAAAGGGTATCCCAGAAGCCCAAGCTTGTTGTCCGAGTATTTCTTCCTGGTGAACTTAAGCCCCATCAGCATGAGCACAACAGTCCCTACAAACAGGCCCATCCCAAGAAGATTGACCCTGCTATAGTTAAGTATATCCCAGTTGAAATCAAAGATATGGTCAAGAAAATTGAAATTCGTGTATTTGAAATATAATATATTGTCGAGGGTCTTTGAAAATAAAAGATAAGTAGATGCCCCAAAAAGGACCAGCCCCAGGCCGATCAATGAATAGTTGAACGGGATAAAAAATCCGAACAGCCCATACTCTTTCTTAAAGACGATATCCTTATGCTGGAACAGGGTCTGGATCGCCCCAGAATACCACCTTCTTCTCTGGATATAGATGCCCTTAAAAGTATCCGGGAGGGTGGTGTACACCTTCGCCTCCATGCAGTTCCTGATCTTATAGCCATGCTTATGCAGCCTGAAGGCTATCTCATGGTCCTCTGTTATATTGTCTGTATCATAGCCGCCTATCTCGTTAAGTACACTCCTGCGATAGATGGAAAAAGGCCCTGGAGTTACGAAAACACATTCTAGAAATGAGAACAGTTTCAGGAAAAGCGACAGCCCCAGTGTAAATTCCAGGTCTATTATCTTATGAAGGAATGTTTTTGGATTCTTAACCTGCACAGTTACGGTCACGGCACCCACCTTTGGATCATTAAAATAAGGCAGGACCTTGCCCATGATATCATTATCGATCACAGAGTCTGCGTCCATGCATGCAATAAATTCACCCCTGGCCTGGGCGATGCCATTGTTCAGGCACGCTGCCTTTCCGGAATTGACCTTATTGTCAATAAACCTGAACCTCTTATCGCCCCTGATGCTCTTGTTTACGATAGAAGATGTATTATCGCTGCTGCCGTCGTTTATTATGATAAATTCTGCCCTCCTGTAGTCAAGTTTCTTAAGTGACCTGATGGTCTCTGCGATATCCTTTTCTTCATTATATGCAGGGATAAGAACCGAAACCATCCGTCTTTTGCGGCTTACTGATTTTTTATCCTCGAACAGCATGTTCCTGTGTATATATAGGGATAAGAAAAAGAAGATAGTGTAATAAGTGGCCAGGAACCATACAAAGTACACGAGGAAGTTATAAATTGCATTCATGTTGTCCGTGAACTGTTTTCATCATTTAAAAAGATATTGTTTGAATCCGTGTTTTTTTGTGATATCCACCATGCTATTCATTCTTCTTCCAGATGTTGTTCTGGTGCCTCATGAACATCTCAGGCAGGCACACTATATTGATTATCATCAGGGCCCACCAGAACGGAGCCATGAAGAACAACGGGATAATATGGAGCAGGTCGATCCTTTTATCATACTTGAAAACAGCATAGAAGTACAGTGGATATGACAACAATGAGCTCACTATCCCTGCCATGGTCAAAAAAGTAAGCGGCACAGTTCCTGATGCCACACTTATGATCCATTTTACAAAACCATAGATTGAGGCCCATTCAAAAAAGAACCTTAACACACCAAAGCTTATATACGTGCCGTACGATGCGAACCATGTTATGTACCCTGAGCCGATCTGGTATATCGTGAACATCCCCATTATGACAGCCTGGACATATAAGAAAAAATACAGCGGCAGCGTGTAAAGGTCAATTGCTGTCGTGTTCAGCTGCATGTGCCTTTTTAGGATATTGAGCAGGCCTCTTGCAAACCTTGTCCTTTGTCTGATGAAACCCTTAATGTTATAGGGCATGTTAGTCCATGTTGTCGCATCATCTGAAAAGCCGATCCTGTATCCTTTTCTTATCAGGCGTATGGTCACATCAACATCTTCAGAAAAACCTTCAGTGCTGAAACCGCCGATCTCCTTTAGCTGCTTATGCCTGTAGACACTTAAGGGCCCGGGTGTGGTGATGTTGGCGTTTATCTTCGATAATATCGACCTGATAAGGGATCCGTATATCAGTTCTATATGGGGCCACATACAAAGAAGCCTGCTTCTGTTCTTTACCTTGACGACGCAGGTGGCTCCGACAACATTTTTACGCTCCACCTCGCGGGCCAAAGCTTGCAGTGCATCCTTATTGATATAGCTGTCTCCATCTACGATAGCGATGAGCTCGCCGCACGCCACGGCAAGCGCGCGGTTTATCGATGCTGATTTTCCTGTATGCCTGGTCTTGATGAGCCGGACACCTTCTTTCCTGAACCTAGAAACTATACTGGCGGTTTTGTCTTTGCTCCCGTCGTCTACAACAATGACCTGCTTGGTGCCTTTGAACCCTGCTGCCAGCACAGATTCTATACACTCCTCGATATATTCTTCTTCATTATGTACAGGTATGATAACTGAGATGCTGGAAAACCTCTTATGCGGCCTTGGCTTTTTTCTTGGTATAAAAATGAGTATATAGTATGAAAGTATTACCAAAAGAAAGATAAAAGTCAGGATTGTAGGCAAGTAATTCAGAATAGTCATTTTGCTGCCCGTCTGCTGGTCATTTTATCCAGGAACTTTGCTCTGGTTGTATTCCCATATCTCCACATCGTTGGTATTTTTAATCATCTTGAAGCTGTTGCTGTTCTCAAGCAGGAACTCAAGGCCCAGTATATTGTTCTCACCCAGCATCAGTGCCCTGGTCTTTGCATCGACAAAGATATACCTGACATCATACCTGTCAAGGATCCCTGATGCCGTGTCCATGTCCCTGGTCCTGAAAAGCGTGATCGTGTCATTGTAACGCTGCCTGGGTTCCGGCCTGTATCTGGTAAGAGAGTCCATAACCACAGGACGCCGCGCAAAATACTCGATCCAGAACCCGTTCTTATAGTCGGATATGACAACCCCTTCATGGACTGAGTTGGACCTGAGCCATGTCAAGGAACCTATCGTATCCAGGCCCGGTTCCATGAAGGACAGTCTTCCTATATATGCATACGTCGAGAACATGATGCTGAATAAAAGCATGGCAATGGTCAGGTTTCTTATCAGCTTAAGCTCCCACCTCATGTCAGCAAGCGTGGCCAGCCCGAACGCTGCAAAAAAAGAGACAAGGATGCTGAGGAGGGACTTGAACTGGGGATCGATGAAGATAAAGGAAAGGATAAGCGCTGCCATAAGGATATAGAGCCATACGAACCTGCTCTTCTTCCTCCAGTTGCTCAACATGCCAACTATAGAAAGCAGAAGCACAAAGGTGTTGAAGCCGAGGACCGCGCCAAGCTCCACAAGGCTGTTCTGGATGAGGTTCTCCTTTACAGGGATGAACCTTCCCGGCAGGCCATAGGCAGAATAAAAAAGAAAATTGTATACAAACCCCACAGAGAACAGCAGGACAAGCACCATGATAAGTACCCTTGTCTTTTTCCTCTCCTTCAGTGTGTAGATAACGGCAAGGAATGCAGTGATAAGGGTGTTTATGATCCCGAACAGGGGTATGAACGCAAAGAACAGAATCGAAAAGACAGCCTTCCTGTCCTTTGACATAAAAAAATAGAACCCTGCGAGGTTAAGGAAGATCACGAGAGCGAAAGGGTTGGAGACAGTGAACGTGTAGATGAAGACAGGCGAGAGTATCCATAGCAGCATGGTCAAGAGTCTCATGCCTGAGCTGAGCTTAAGCCTGCCCAGGAGGAGGAAGAGCAGCACCACAGAGCAGAGCCCCAGTGCAAACGGCAGGACATTGGATGCTGTAAGTACACCTATGAACTGCCCGATGATGGCGAGGGCAACGTCGTATGCATCGAATATGTACGCAGAGCCGCTGTAGCTGAGCTGGTCATACCCGGAATAGCCGTGGCTCAGGCGCTGGGCGATCCTCGCATGGTAATAAGGCATACCGCCGACCATGAAGTTGTCAAAATGGCTGTATCTTATCACATGGGGGACGAGCAATACAGCTAACGCCAGCAGCATCACGATGATAAGGGAGTATCTTTTATACTGCCTTTTTAGTCTGTCCAGCATTTTCTTTTATAGACCTTCACGTCCTTTCCTGAGTAGACAAGGGGGAAACAGTCCTCATCCACGTACGCTATCCTTGTGATGTTGTAATATCTTTTTTCAGCATCTGTAAATATTATATAGTCAGCGTTGTATTTTTTCATGATCTCGACAGGCTTGGTCTCGATAGCCGAGGTGTATATTGTCCTTACGTCGCGCAGCCTTGCATCCACATTCCTGATCATCAGGAAGTCCGTGTCGATGATGTTCTTTCTTTTTATGTAATAGTTGATAAGGTTGCCCTCGAATACCGAGCCGACGAAGGCGGCGTTTTCCTCTGATATGTTGCCCAGGAACGTGAACGCAAAGACCTTTTCCTCGCTTACGCTTTCAGACATCTTCTCATTGGCATAGCCAAGCGATGGAAGGAAGGAAGTGGCGATGAAGATTGCGATGAATCCGGCGACGATCCAGTTCCTGTACCCTGCAAACTTGGTCCTCGAGATGTATGACATGAGCAGGATGAAGAACTCGCCGAACAGGATCGCGAGTGCAACACCTATGTACATCATGCCCATCCTGAGCTGGATGAACTTCAGGAGCAGGAGCAGCCCGACTATTACCAGGAGGCTGATAAGCATGTATACTGACTTTTTCTTCTTTTTGAACATGTAATGATAAAACATGTATATGCCTGACAGGATTGGTATGATGCCGATCTGGTACAGCGCGGTGGGCATGTCAAACTGGGAGAAATACTTGGCAAGCACCTCCTTTGGGATGTTGTACCATATTATCCTGTATCCGTATAGCAAAAATGCATCCCTGTAGACCAGGAAATAGAACCAGGTCACCAAGAATACAGAGAAGACTGTAAGCTCGATCTCAGCCCTGTGGGGCGTAAAGCCCTCTACCCATGAAAACACGAAATACAGTATCATCGTCATGACGATGAGCACTACAGAAGGGGAGAGCAGCATGAACAGTATCAATGAGGCCAGGAAAAGGTTGAACTTCCTGCTAAGCAGGAAATAGAGCATCAGGAAGCTGAGCGGAATAGTGAAAGAGTAGACAGATATCGAGTTTATAGTCTCTGAGATGTATATTGGGATAAAGGCGCTTATGAACGCTGTCAGGACAGCGACCCACTTGTTCCTTGTGATGCGGCTGATGATGAGATACACCACGAAGACAAGCGTGGATGCGACTATATTCGGGACAGCCTTGGCAACAGCGATCGTGCCGAAGAACAGGCTGAAGAATGCAAGTATATAATGGAATAACGGCAGGAACACATGGGTCCTGCCACCGTAGCTCAACGGGTCATAGTACAGCGGGTGGCCTGTATCCTTTATATGCTCTATCTGCCTGAGCGTGAAATAGGCGGAATCATCGCTGAACGTCGATGTCCCGAACGCATAGAACAATCTTATCCCGACCGTAATAAGGAATATCACCAGCAGGGATATCATCAGCAGGTGTTTCTTTTTCATATTTGGCATTAGAATAGAGGAGTAGTTTATGAACATTTCGGATTTTGCGCTGGAATTATAGTTTGCATGGTAAATACAGGCGTGTTAAAAATAAGATTATTAAATACCTGCATATTTTTTGATGAAAATGGCAGTTTTTGGCTCGTTTGGAAACAGGATGAGATCGTCTCTGGACAGATTGATCAATCCGCCAACTATTCCTGGAAGAAGGGAAGCCCTGTCTAAGATAGCTGTGGCAATAGCCAGCACTGCATCTGTCCCTTTTATTCTTGACACCCTGTCCGGTTGCGCCACAGTGGGCTTTGGAAAGACATCTCCAAACTCCAGCCAGATAAACAGTCTTTCGTATGTTCCTGAAGATAAGGCAAAGCAGATTGTCGAGCTGTATCACAGCGATCCAGAAAAATACTCTGACAGGGTCGTCCCTGCACTGTTCTCCCTGTTTGACAAAAACAGCAAGACCGGTTTTTCAGAGCTTGCTTTCCAGCTGGGGCAATTGCCAGAGATAAAGGACGGTATATCAGAACACGAGATCAAGGCACTGGATGAGCTGGTCGGGCTATACCAGCAGATGCCTGACAGATTCGAGGACGTCTTCAGGCAGATGGACAAGATCGGCATCAAGAATGTCAGGAAATATAACTCGCCCCTGCAGGCACTGTTCTGGCTCTTTGAAGATGGTAAAAGCGATGAAGCAAAAGAGGTTATCAATGACTATGAGCTCGAGGACTTGTTAGACAGGGCCTGGTGGGGCAAGCTAAACAGTTACCTGCAGATAGGAAAATGGATGCAGAGTGAAAGCAGGAAAATATTTGACAGTTGTACAGATGAGAGCCTCAAGAAACAGATACTGAAATACAGCCAAGAGAATCCCCAGTTCGGCAACGGACTGGCAATTCAGTATACGATCCAGGTGTCAAGAGAGCATCCTGAGAAGTTTGGGTATGTTTTTGATGATAGAAAATTCGCAGTGATCCAAGCGAAGAACAAACAAAGATGGTCAGATTTTGATACTGTTGCGGACAGATTGAATTCGCCAGAGACCATTGAATACTGGACAAGGAAAAATATTGAATATAAATACTATTGTGGTGCACGATTCAGCATTCGCAAAGTTTTTGACAAACATGAAGCCAACTGTGTAGATTTTGCGCGATTTGCTTCTTATTTACTTGATAGGTCAGGTTATGCATCAGGAATGCTTGATGCTCAGGATGACAGAGATGGCCACACGCTTGTATATTTCAGAAAAAATGGAAAATATTGTCTTATCCAAAAAACCGGCGTTATTCCATGCTATGACACGCTAACCGATATTCCATTTATAATATTAGGACATCATTAATCTGAAGGCCACGTTATTTTTTATATGTCAGGAATACCACCCATCTATTGAGGTCGTAAGAATCATAGATTCTTAAGATGATCAAAAATCTAAGATTTTTGACAAGTGGATAAGCAAAGCTTATCTCTTGCCAATCGATGAGACTGGTATTCTTGAGTGTTTGGAATCGAAGATTCCTAACATGCCAAAAATTCACTATGTGAATTTTTAAGCACATGCTCAAAAACCACTGGTCCTTGACATTTATTTGGGAATTGTCAGACGGTTTCTACCTCAACAGCTCGAACGCCTTGTCTACGGTCTCCGCAGACCAGCCCTTGTCGATCAGGGTATCCCTTATCATCTGACGGCTGTATCCATGGCTGTAGCACTTTGATATGTAAGACTGGAGCTTTGCCAGGTTGCCTTCTGCCTTGTGGACCTCGTGGACCTCTGCAAGCTCATGCAGGTGCCTCATCCTGTCCTCCTCTGTCGCATCCCTGCCAAGTATGGCTGAATGGTGCGAGAGCGTCTCCCTTATCTGTGCCCGGCTGTAATCTTTCAAGAGCGCCTTCTTTATCTCCTTCTCGGGCATGTTGCTGTCTTTCATCTCATGATAGCTTCCCAGCAGCTTGTATCTCCTGAATCCCTCGTTTATCTGCTTTTCCTTCCAGCCATTTGAGCGCAGATGGTCATAGATATCCTTTGTTGAATAGCCCTGCTCCAGCGACGAGCTTATGTAGCTTACGATCTTGTTCATATACTTATGCGGGTGGAGCACGTCATGGTCCTCTGCAAACTCTTTGAGGCTTTTTCTCGGATGCGCCTTGTCTCTGCTCCTGTTTTTCCAGCGGACGATAAGATAGAGAGCGATGAAGAGGGCCAGCAATCCCCCCATCATGTATATCCCTAAGAGAAGCTCATTGTCCATCAAGGAATCGTTCTTGTTGGTCCTGTTCTGCGGTACCATCAGGTCAGTCAGGCCTGTTTCTGGCTGGTCATTGGTCACTGCTGGCTGGTCCGGCACCGCTGCCTGCTCCTTTTCCTTTTTTTCCTGTGCAGGCTCGCTTTGCAGGTTTTGTGCCGGTGCCTCTATCACGCCAAAGCGTTTGGTCTGTTTTATTGTTCCGCCTGCAACTGCCGTGGCCTCCAGGACATAAGGCCCCATCAGGTCTGCCTTTATCGATGCCGGCAGCTTTAGCTTCATAGTCTTGCCGTCAGGATAAGTAAGCACTGCCGCTGCGGAAAGAACCTCTTCTGACGACTCGTAATTGAAGTAGATATTGCTGTGCTGCAGGAACACTGTCGATTCCATCGTGCATGCCTGGTCCTTGCAGACCTTCAGCCTGAACGAACCATCAACTCCGGCAACTATGAACGCTGCCAGCAGGATCATGAGAACATAGCATATTATTTTCATTGTGGTGCATCATGCATTATTATTATCAGCCCTCTTTTTATTGTACTATCTGCAGATTAACATTTTATTTAAATCTTTTGCCCGTGCCAAGTAAAGTTTCTAAGTATGATTTTGATACTGTTCTATTTGTATGTAGAAAAAATCCAGCCACCCATGGCTTCGACGGTCATTTTCCTTCCAGTGCAAGAGGCAGGCCCGGAGGGCTTCTCAAACAGAAATTTGTCAATCGAAAACTGACTGCGTCAGTTTTCTCCGACCATAATAATTCCGCCTGTTTTAAAACGGCGGAATTATTATATTCCATAGGCGCAGGAGTCGCAGGCACCAGCAGTGCCGTGTTTAAGCGACTCCTGCAGCCAGTGGATGGAAAAATTTCATTGCACTATCAAAAAAATATATTCTAATGTGTTTAAGCCGGACCAGCCGCCGAATGGAAAAATTTTAATCACACCTTCAAGAAAAGGGTACATCATACTTAATACCAAACAAATACATAAACTTAACCGCTTAGCTCTTTAAACACCTTGCCTTTGATCTTCCTGCTGTTTTTTATGAGCTCGTCTGTAAATCCCTTTTTCCTGAGATAGAGCTGCTTCGTCTTTTTTGCAGAGCATGTATCCACGGCATACTGGGCAAGGATGGGAAATGTTATCGATGCGCACGAGTAGACGACCACGTTGTTGATATCCGCCTTTTTCACCTTTCCCCATGATTTTGCTTCCTGCGGCGTCGCGCCTGAAAGCCCGCCCCAGTGCGGCGAATCTGTGGTGAGCTGGATGAAATAGTCATGCCCACCCTGGTCCTGGTCGAGTATCTGCCACAGAGTCGGCTGGGTCTGCATGAAGAAATTCTTGGGAGAGCCGCCGCCGACCTCGATGGCGCCGTTCTTGCTGCTGTGCTTGACCAATGCAGATGTCTCGAGTATATCCAGTGTCGTGCTCACATCGACATCATTGCCGAAGATAAACGGGATGGTAAGGTTCATGCCTATGGATGAATCACCCGGCGAGGAGCAGTAGACAGGCACATTGTGCTTTGCAGCGGCTGCAAGCAATGATTTCTCAGGATGCGGCGCTATCCTCAGTATCTCCTTTCCAAGCACATGATGAAGGTCTGCTGTTGAAAACTTGGGCGCAAACTTATGCTTCATTAACGCCTTTATGATTATCCTGTCTGTCGCCATGAGCGTGTCCTCCTCTTCTATGAACACGTCATATATCCTGGCGACGCCCTTCTCGTAAAGCATGTTGTCGTCTGCTCTGAAGTCGCCCTGGACCATGGGGTAGTTAAAGCTCCTGTGGATGTCATGGTAGAGGTTTGCGCCTGTGCTTATTATCCAGTCGACAAAGCCGCTCTCGATAAGTCTTATTATCGGCCCGGACATGCCTATTGGGGTCATGGCGCCGGCAAGTGTCAGGCAGACTGTAACATCCTCGTCCAGCATCCTCCTGTAAAGCCCGCATGCCTCGCCCAGCCTGCGCGCATTGTAGCCTGATCTTGAGAACACGTTATCGACAAATTCCATGACACTGCTGCCTTTTTCTATAGGGAGGGGCTCTATCGTGTCCCCCTGCATGTATGGGTTGCCTTTTTTCATCTTTTTCCACTGAGAAACTTATAGCCGATAAGCCTGTATACCAGTGTTGCGGCTGCATCCTCTGAGCGCGTGTCCTGTTCCCCGCCTTTTGATGCAAGCTCGACAAAGTCAAGGCCGATGACATTCTTTTTCCTGAACAGGGCCCTGAGCAGCTCAAGCGACTCATACCATCCGAGCCCGCCAGGTACAGGCGTTCCTGTTGCCGGGATGACGCCCGGGTCAAAGCCGTCTGCATCTATTGTCAGGTATACGTTTTCAGTGCATGCATCGATTATGCTGCTGATCTGTGCTCTTGTAAACGGCGCCCAGAAGATGTTCTTGACCTTGTTTTTATCGATATATTCATGCTCCTCCAGGCTAAGCGACCTTATGCCTACCTGCACTGTGTTTATACCAAGCTCCCTTATCCTTCGCATCACGCATGCATGGTTGAACCTGGTGCCTTCATATCTGTCGCGGAGGTCTGTATGCGCATCGATCTGCAGCACAGTAAGTTTCCTGTATTTTTCAGAAGCAGCCTTTGCTATGCCGTATGATATGGAATGCTCGCCGCCGAGAGCGACCATGAACTTATCCATCGCAAGGACCTGTTTTGCTGCCTTGTAGATATCTTTAGCCATGTTTTCAGGCGAACTCAGGTTTGACTCCATCTCCCTGGCTGTATATATCTTAATATGCTCTATTATCTCCTTCTTAAGCTCAGAATCGAATGTCTCGGTCTGGCCAGAAGCCCTGATGATAAGCCTAGGGCCGAACCTTGTGCCGCCCTTGTACGAGACAGTCCCCTCGTAAGGGATAGGCAGGACAACTACATCCGCATCATCCATATCCGGGTTCTCGTATCCCATGAAGGTTGCTGGCACTCTTTCATTGTATTTCAGCATAAGGGGGCAAGAAACCGGATGTTTATTTAAAAGTTTTGCCAATGACCGGGCTTCATCCTAAAACCAGGTTAGCATCGATACCGGCAGGCCCTTTAAAATCCCGATAAACGCAAACATATTTATATGGCCGGTTTATTTCTACAGGTATATGAGAACCATAACCAAGATAATCGTGCTGATGTCTGTACTACTGTTGGTGTTTGCATGCCATAAGGACAAAGAGCCGGTATCATATCAGCAGGAGAACTTTTCAGTGCAGAGCAACCCCACATCTTACTTATGCGACTTTTCAGGCACAGACTATTACGTCAGCAGCTTCTTTATCTATCATGTTGACAAGGAAGATGCCTATGTAATATATTCACCTGTCGGCACTTACAGGATGACAACGGACCATCCGGCATGGCAGCTTCGGCCTTATGAAAACCAGAGCAGTTCCATATACAATGATACCCTGGGTTACTTTATCAATGGAAAACTGCCTAATGATGAGCCTGTCCTGTGCCATAAGGTAAACGAAATACCGCAGGTGTTCGATAGCTTTATCGCTGTGCATGAGAAACTTTTCGTCGGCGAGTTCAAGAGACCTGTGCTTGGTTTAAACTAGATTTAGATAAAGAGGTGCAATGATGACTGCAACGAGATGGTTTTTGTTTATTATACTGCTCATGATCTTTCTTTATGGCTGTGATGAGGCTGTGCAGGATACCCAGACACCCCTTCAAGGGAATCTCAGTGAGGCGCAGGCGACACCAGGACAGGCACAGGATCAGGCAGCTGGCCAGTGCCCTGCATCATGCGATGATGATGACAGATGCACAGAAGACTATTGTTCAAACAGCACAGGATTTGCCTGTACTCATGATACTATAGTGCCGTGCTGCGGCAACAATATCTGTGAGGAGAATGAGAATCACAGCAGTTGCGCTGCAGACTGCCCTGAATGCACAGCCGGCAAATGCGAGAAAGCAGAGTTTGATCATGACAAGCAGAAATGCATAAATGTGACTGTTTCCCCGTGCTGTGGCAACGACATGTGCGAGAGGAACGAGACTTATGAGAGCTGCAGTGAGGACTGCCCTGAATGCACGACAGATGAAAAATGCAAGAAGTCTCTATTTGACTATGACAGCAACAGTTGCGTGACCAAGCGGCAAGTGCCATGCTGCGGCAACGGAATATGTGATGTCAGCGAGAGCTGCTCAAGCTGCGAAGAGGACTGCGAATGCAATGATGATGTTGACCTGGTCCGCTACCCTGGCTTTCTCCATGACGGCACGCTTATAGTCGTGGGAGACAAGGCGACAAGCCGCGACGTGGTCACTGCAACAGGCATGATCACAAAGCTTGAAGTGGCCGGGATTGATGCAGATTCTGACCTTCTTAGCCTTATAAGCCCTGCAAAGCTCAGCTCAAACGATATAATAGCGCTTGGAGGCCCCTGCGACAACCAGCTCTGGGATACCTACCTGGGTGTTGAGTGCGACAAGGATTACATAAAAGAGGACAGGGCGATAATCAAGCTGATAATACAGAACAAGAGGGATATCCTGTTTATCGGCGGTCATACGCCTGTTGACACCCAGAAGGCTGCAGAGGCGCTGACAGGCGGCAAGATATCTTTTAGCAGCACAGAGGTCGAGCTGGACACGTCAGGGAGCAGCGCGAAAGCTATCTGACAGCCCATTTTTTATCTTCTTATTCCGCCAGCCCCAGAAAAAGAGGGTGAAATGATTCCCTTTTGACAGACTTTTTCTGCTTTGCCCAGAAAACATGCCGTCGAGGTAATCCATGTTCCGGTTTTTGTACGAAAAGGCTTTTTAAGATATCCATATGACCCTGAATCATGGAAAAAAGCATCTTGACCGCAGCCATGGTTTTTCTGCTCATCGCCCAGGCTGCCATGGCAGTCCATATCAACGAGGTGATGTACAATCCCCCTGGGAATGATAACAACAGGGAGTTTGTCGAGGTCTACCTTGAAAACAACCAGAGCCTGGAAAACTGGACTATATCTGATTCAGAGTCAGGTGACATGCTTAAGGCACTGAATTTCGTCGATTCCAGCTATGCCCTTATTGTGGAGGACGGGTACGACTATCAAAATTCCGGCGCATCATATTACTCGGCCGGCGCAACGATCGGCAACAACCTGAACAATGATCTTGACGAAGTCAAGCTGTATGATGCCAGCGGCAGTCTTGTCGATTCGATGAGCTATGACGGCAGCATGGCAAACAACAACAACAGGTCGCTTGAGTACTTCAACGGCTCATGGTTTGAGTCTGCTGTTGAAGGGGGCACGCCCGGAGCCATGAACAGCATCCCTGAAAGCCATGCTAGTCTGGGAAATATATCTAACAGCAGCACAGTCCAGGATGATACCAATGCATCAGGCAATGCCGGCGTGATATATAATGGTACAGGAAACAGCACCAGCGCGGCAAACCAGACGCATGATGATACGTGCAGTATCAACATCAGCATCTCATCGGCAAGACAGCTCTATGGACAGGATGAGAAGATAAGCTACAGGATAAGCCTTAATGACACGTCCCGCGGCTTTGTGATCGAGTACTGGGTCGAGGACCTGTACGGCAGGATAGTGAAGAAGAGATACAATACTACAAACACCAACATGAGATCATGGACCCCGCCAGCTGACAGAAGTGCCGGTGCTTATATAATAATGGCCAGGCTTGCCTATGTAAACTGCACCATGGAAAATATGCCAAGTTCCTCACTGCTTGTCGCTGTCAGGGGTGATGAAAACCCTACCGGAGATGAGGACACTGACGAAAAAAAGCAGGATTCAGAGCTCAGGATCGAAAAAATTTATCTTGGCACAGACAACAGCGCAAAATCCGGCGAGACAGTATTGCTGAAGATCTATGCTTACCGTGGAAACACCGCCAAGTCCGTCGTACAGGTATATGCTGAGGACGAAAGCGGAAAAAAGGCAAGCGAGGTGAGCAAGATAACCCTGAGCAGCAGATATTCTGATAACACAGTAACAATACCGCTAAAGCTAGATTGTGATGATAATGATGACACAGAATATACTATCATCGCAACAGGGCTCGGTGAAGAGGATAGAATGAGCATAAGGATATCGGGCACTGCCAAGGAGTGTCAGGGCTGCAGCGAGACATCAACAGAATGCGGCGACTGCCCGGTACAGAGCCGCAGGGATGAGCACCCCAGGATCAGGAGCTTTTATACCCTGAGCAGGAAATATTCTCCAAGGATAAATCTCTTTGCAACTGTTGAGCCAGCATCCGGGAGCGAACTCCTACTGGTGTCATCACGTGAGAATATCCAGAAACAAGTCAATTCAAGCAGCAAGGTAAGCTTTGATGCTGCGGTTGCAGACGGCAATAACACTTTTTTTCTGGCCCTTCTCAATAATGGGACAGTCGTCGATATGAAGAAGCTTGATGTTGGGTTCAATTCATCAGCCCCTTTGGAGATTCCGGCTGTCCAGGCCAATGATTCGGGACAGGCCATGACTGGAATCGCAGATGAGATCACAGCATATGCAACAGCACAGCCGCAGACAGTCTATGAATCATCCGGTGAAAAGTCAAAAGGCAGGATAAAGTACCTGTTTGCTGCGCTTGGCTGCATCCTTGCCGGTATCATCATCTGGAAGAGGCATTGAAACGGGTAAAACATTATTATCATTTTATTAAGTCAGCTTTCTAAATATGTCCTTAATGAAAAAATTTCAATCACACCTTCAAGAAATCTACATTAAAAAACCTAACAACTTTACCTACAACATTCGAAAATTATATAAGACTGTCATGATTTCTAATGCAATCATGACCAAGGATCAAAAAGTGGTCGTAAGGGCCATAATACAGATGATGGGTGCCCCAAAAAAGCATATCGAGGATACGCTAAAGCTTTACGTCGATAAGATCAAGGAGGAGCACAAGGGCATAACGGTCCTTAAGGATTACACCAGCAAGGCAGAGAAAAAGAAAGGCAGCAAGCTCTTCAACGTTTTTTCAGAGCTTGAGTTCGAGGTGCAGGGCGTAGAGGAGCTGGTCTGGTTCTGCTTTGATTATATGCCAGCATCAGTAGAGATAATGGAACCCGAAAGCCTGGTCTACAGTTCACATGAGTTCACAGATTTTCTTAATGACCTGCAGGGAAGACTGCACAAGGTGGACATGGTCATCAAGAATCTCAGCGCCGAGAACAAGGTCGTCAAGAAAAACGGCGCAACGCTGGTCAGGAACATAATCATGATGCTGCTCAAGGATGGGACCAAGGATGTCAAGACCCTGGCATCGAACGCTGGCATGCCTGAGAAGCATGTATTGGTCTTCCTTGATGCGCTGCTCAAAGAAGGCAGGATCAAAAAGGACAAGAACCGTTACAGCTTACCATGAGACAGCTGCCAAATTTAATTAAGTCATCTGTGTTGCTTCTCTTCATAGACATTGTACTGGTGCTTGACCATCTTAAAAACCCTTATTTTGTCCTCTTCGGGATCTTTTTCATGGAGCATCTGTGGGCAACTGTCATGGTACTGCTGCTGGTGTTTATAGGCATAGTTGCCGGATACGGTATACTGAGGAAGCGCAGGTTTGCTTACAGGCTTGGCCTGGCGCTTGCTGCGTTCCTTTTCATCAACAGCCTGATCAACCTGGTGTTGCTTGCATTTGTCGCTGGGGATATATCAGATTTTCTTCACCAGAGGATATTCGGGGAGAATGTCTTCCTGGGGTTTGTTTTCCTGCAGCTCATGTTCCTGGCAGTAAATGCCTTCCTCTTTATAAATATAAAGGCGTCACGAAAGCTTCTGAAATGAGTAATGTATAGCGCAGCTTCCTTCTGCAGATACCATGCATGCTCCCTGGGGTGTTTCAGGCGTGCACGATTTACTGTACAGGGGGCATTCGACAGGCTCGATCAGGCCTTTCAATACGTCCCCGCACCTGCAGGCTGTTTTTTTTGCTGCGGGAACATTCCTGACCAGATCATTGTATCTTTTCTTTGCGTCCAGTTTACTGTTTCGGGGCTCAAGCCCGGACATCGGCAGGAAGCCAAGGCCGCGCCACTCACTGTCGGATACCAGGAAATGCTTCTTGAGCATCATCTGCGCCTCCTTGTTGCCGCCATCCTTTACAGCTTCAGGGTATGCATTTATCACGACTGGCCTTCTGTCCCTTATCAGCTCAAGCAGGATGCAAAGTGCCCGCAGGATCCTCTCCGGAGTGAAGCCCGCGATCGCCTGCGGCACCTTTATCTTGCTGTAAACCTCAGGTCCTGTTATCGCGGAAACATGGCCCGGGTCCAGGAAGCCATCTATCCCGGCTTTTCCCCTGGACAGGGATTCCATTGCAGGAGGCACGAGCTTATGCACAGAATAGACTGTGATGCCATGCTCCAGGAGGTATGCTGTCATCGGGGCGGTCGTCTCAAACCCTATGCCGAAGAATATGATGTCAGGATACTTGTCCTTCAGTTCGATAACCTCTGTTGCAGAGTAGACCTCGAATACTTTGCCTCCGGATGCCTTGACATCTTCAAGGCTCTGTCTGCTTCCTGGAACCCTGAGCATGTCGCCGTAGGTCGCGACAGGGACCCCGCTGCCTGCGATCTCGACCATGCAGTCGATGTCGTGCTGCGAGCTTACGCATACAGGGCAGCCCGGGCCCGAGATAAGCCTGATGTTGCCGGGCAGCATCTGCCTTATACCGTACCTGATGATGGTCCTGGTATGGCCGCCGCATATCTCCATGATGGTAATATGTCTCCCAATCTGTTCTGCGGTCTTCCTGATGCTTTCAACATGTTTTCTGATCAGTTGCCTATCTTCCATCCTTAGGCATATTACTCCTTATTATCTTAAGGGAATCCTCTGCAGAACGCCTGCTCAGCTTCTCGATGGCAAAGCCGGCGTGGACAAGGACATAGTCGTCTTTCCTGCTTCCCTTGAGCAGGGATATGTTTATCCTCTTCATGACGCCGCCGTAATCAACCTTTGCCGTATCTCTGTCCAGCTCGATTATCCTTGCAGGTATTGCATAGCACATCTTGTATTTTCGTTATTTTGAATATGATAATTCCACCGGTCTGAGACCTGTGGTCAGTTTTTGATTGACTGTTTTTTTACCAGGTACCTGATGTCTGCCTCACCGGTAATCATCATTTTCAGACCCATTCTACACCGTCGCTGTCATAGGCAGTGTCTTTTTTCAGGGACAGTATGTGGAGTACATTGGCTTTTATCGACCGCTGCTTCTTGTCTGATGCGTGGAAGATAAACTCGTCTATCAGTATCTTGCAGAACCTGCTGAAGTCAAGATAGGTAAAGTCATCGAAACTGTCCTTTTTCATCGACTTCAGTATGAACCCTATGTTCTCTTCGGGTATCCTGAGCATGCTGAAAAGGACAGCCATGTCAAGCCTGGGGTTGCCGGTCTTTTTCACGACGATCCTGGGAGGGGATTCCTCAAACGGGTCCTTATGCGCCTCGTCCAGGATCTCTTTGATCTTTCCATTTGCCTTTTTTACGAAGAACAGTACGTTTCCCTCTGTTTTGAACTCGCCGATCGATATCAGCACCTTTGTCTTGATGGTCAGCTGCATGCTTCTTGCGCTTTCCCCTGAGAGCAGCTCTGAGTTTATCTCTTCCTGTTTCATTGGCGCGAACAGGACCTCCTGGTCGAAGGCGTCGCCCACTGTTTTTGTGAAGACAGGCAGGATGATCGTGAAGAACTCCCCAATCGCTGACAGCTTGAGGTCATTAAGCTCGTCGCTGTCCCCTTCAGCCCCCATCATGGACTGCATTATCTCTTTTGCCAGCTCCAGTGCGCCCTTGTTGCTCATCGTGATGATTATTGCACCGTCCAGTATTGCTGACAGCTGGTATCCAAAGCTTGTGTTGTCCGTGCTGTCAAGGCTGCTGGTGTATTCCTCAAGCTCTGCGCTTGTTATGTCTTCTGGAGACTCTATCCTGATATCACACTCTTTTTTAAGGGCGTCTGTCACCTTCTTTCCTGCCTCGTTCAATGAGAACCTGAGCAGGAAAAGGAGCTTCATGTTCCTTACCTTCTCAGGGCTGAGAAATGTGCTGCATATCTCCTCGATCATCTGCTGTCCTGTGGCGATCCTCTGCTGGTTGTCCATATTTTCAAAATTAGCAATCTTCAGCCTGTCCATCCTTTCCCTGAACAGCTCCTCAGCGACCAGGCTGCCGAACCTCTCCTTGAAAAATCCTTTTATTATCTCTTCACCCTTTTCCATTGGATGTGACAGTGCCGGAATTCATTTATAAATATTGTTATGCTACTTGCTTCATCCAAAAAGAAGGTTAGCATCAATACGCGTAGGCCCTTCGAGAATATTTTTAAAGTTGGGAGGGGGTTGTCCCCTGCGGGGATACCAACTCTTCAAGATGAATGAGCAAGACCGAAGCCGATGCTAACCCGAGCGTTAGCGAGTTTTTGGATGAAGCTTATGCCGTCAGATAATACAAAAGAATTCAAATTAAGAAAAAAAAATAAATAGTGTTTATCTCCTTCGTCTCCTTTTAGCTGCTTTTTTCTTTTTGGCCGGCTTCCTTTTCTTTGCAGGTTTTCTCTTCTTCGCTGCTTTTTTCTTCTTTTTCCTCTTGCCGCCACGGTTCATCTTGACCATGGAGATGTCCCCTTTCTTATCGACGAAGTATAAGTAGCCATCCTTTTTCTTGACACCTACTTTCTTCACTTTAATGGTTTTTGCCATTCAATATCACCCCATAAACTGTTAGTAATTTCTGGGATGAGCTTATATTTAAATTTTGTTGTTATGATGCAATTTTTTTGTAGAAAAATTTATAAAATAACCAGGCGTTCTCCAGCAAAAGGGGCCAAAATATTTTTTATCGCAGGAGAATCAGGCTAAAACACATGCCGAGGTGGCACAATCTGGTACTGCGCAGGATTGCTATCGACCATGGCCGGTATGAAACCACGCATTATCTGCAAAGATCCTGTGACCTTTGGTCTTCGGGGTTCAAATCCCCGCCTCGGCGTATTTTATTCTGTTTATGGAACAACCTTGGGATTTGAACATGCTCGGGAAACAAGTTTCCCGGCCCCCATCGTGCTACCGCACTCTGGGAATCCCCGCCTCGGCGTTTAGATTTTATGCAACCTAATTTGAATGGATTGTATTGAAATGTTTTATTGGCGTTATGCCTGGTTTCTAATTTGATTTCTTTTTATTCGAGTCAAGAAAAAATCCATCCACCCAGGGCACGGACGGCCACGAACTTGCGGTTCAGCGGCCTACTTCGCTGACCATAACCTCTCGCTTCGCAAGAGAACATGGTCAGCTACGCCCGGCCGTGGCTGGATTTTTTCTGTAAGTGCAACAAGCTAGCCCGAAGGGCAACTCAAATTGAAATTTTTTCATGGCGCAAACTGGCAGGCGCCCTCAGCGCCGTGTAGAAGCCAGTTTGCAGCCATGAAACCATAAAAATCTATTAGATTTTTAGGGTACCAAAAATGTTCCATTTTGGAGTATGAAAAAATTTCACCTGCACGATTAAAAATAAAATATAAATTTCCTTAATGCCAGATGAGCACATAAGAATTTTACTTAACATTAAGCGTATCACTTTAAATATAATTGATATCTCCCATTATAATATAATGATAATTTCAGCAGGAGTGATCGCCTTCAAAAAAGAGAACGGGAAAGTAAAATACCTTCTTCTCAAGCATGTTGACGGCCACTGGGGATTTCCGAAAGGCAAGGCAAAGAAAAATGAAACACTGGCCCAGACCGCGATGAGAGAAACCATTGAGGAGACCGGGCTTAGGGTCGAGGTGATAGGGTCGCAGGGCTGGAAAACCCGCTATATGCTGGAATCCGGGCCAAAGGAAGTCACATACTTCCTGGCCATGGTGCCTGATAAAGAAGTGGTGCTGTCCTCAGAGCATACCAAATCCGGGTTTTTCGGGCTAAAAGAATCATTGGGGAAATTAAAATACAAGGATATGAAAGAGATTCTTAAGGAGGCTGACAATGTGATCGCCTCACTGCAGGAACCATAATCTTTATAAATACCTGCAATTTCAAGCTGAAAACCTTACAAAAGTGTTTAAAATAACAAATAACGCTTTAAACACTATATTATACATAAACAGAGCCTGAAAAGAAGTTTTTCAGTACAAAGTTTAGCTAAATAAACTTGTTCTTCTGTAAAACTTCGCAAATAGGCTTATTTTTGAAAAAAATGACAAAATACTAGGGTATTTTGTCTAAATAGAAGCGAAAATGCCTACAACAAGGTCACCGAGACACGGTTCAATGCAGTACTGGCCAAGGAAAAGGGCCAAGAGAGCTTATGCTAGAGTCAAGTCCTGGCCCAGCTCGGGCAAGGCAAAACTTCTTGGCTTTGCAGGATACAAGGCAGGCATGACCACTCTTACCTATCTTGAAAACCGAAAGCGCTCAAAGAGCAAGGGAGAGGAGGTCGCTGTACCGGCAACAGTCATCGAATGCCCGCCATTAAAGATAGCTTCCATCAGGCTCTACAAGCTGGATGCATCCGGCCTGAAGCTGAAAGACGAGATCTACGGCAAGGTCGACAATGAGCTGAAGAGGAAGATACCTTCGCCAAAAAAGCCAGACGAGAAAAAGCTCGAGGGCCTGAATCCTGCTGATTATTATGATATCAGGGTAAATGTATATACCCAGCCGAAGATGAGTGCAGTAGGCAAGAAAAAGCCGGAACTCTTCGAGGTCGCGCTCGGAGGCTCAAACGAGGACAGGCTTAAGTTTGCAAAGGAGAACCTTGGCAAGGAGGTTTTTGTCAACAATGTCTTTGATGAAGGGCAGTTGCTCGATTTTCACGCTGTCACCAAGGGAAAGGGTTTTCAGGGGCCGGTCAAGAGGTTCGGTATAGGCCTCACATCGCACAAGGCTGAGAAAGCCAGGAGGAATCCCGGTTCATTGGGCGGATGGAAAGCACAGGGACATTTCATGTACAGGATCGCGCATGCAGGCCAGACAGGCTATCACACCAGGACAGAGTATAACAAATGGCTGCTCAAGGTATCGGACAAACCTGAAGAAGTAAATCCAAAGGGGGGCTTTATCAGGTACGGCGACGTGAAAGGATATTATATCATTGTCAAGGGCTCTGTGCAGGGGCCTGCAAAACGCCTCGTGAGGTTCAATCTGGCATCAAGGCCGGACAAGAATGTGCCAACAGAAAAGCCGAACATTACTTACATAAATCAGGAGTCAAAACAGGGAAATTAAGATGAAACTGACCATATTTAACACTGCAAGGACTGAAGTCGGGAAAAGAGAGCTGCCTGTGCAGTTCACCGAGCCCATACGCACAGACCTGATAAAAAGGGCAGTGGTAACCATCGAATCAAACATGAGGCAGCCGTACGGTGCTGATCCCATGGCCGGAAAGCGTGCTTCGGCAGAGCTGTCAAGACGAAGGCACAAGTACAGGGGTTCTTACGGCCAGGGA
This sequence comes from uncultured Methanosarcinales archaeon, assembly GCA_964590935.1. Lineage (GTDB taxonomy): Archaea > Nanobdellota > Nanobdellia > Woesearchaeales > DSVV01 > CAYXZQ01. The sequence goes on along the minus strand of CAZPXC010000002.1, from coordinate 15,746 downwards.
ATATCAAGGGTTCCAAGGAAGATATTATCAAGAAGGGGGACCCGGATGAACTGGGTGGGCGCCTTTGCACCTGGAACAGTCAAGGGAAGGCGTGCACACCCCCCAAAGGCAGAGAAGACATGGTCTGCGAAACTGAACAGGAAAGAGAGAAGAAAGGCCATTCGCTCGGCGATGACCGCGACCATGATAAGGGAGATAGCACTGCAGAGAGGGCACGCAGCGCCGGAGAACTACCCTTTCCTGCTCGATACAAAGGCAGAATCCATCGACAGGACAAAGGATGTGCAGGCGCTTCTGGAAAAGCTCCTGCTTGGAGATGAGCTTGAAAGGGTCAAGGAAAAGAAGGTCCGTGCAGGCAGGGGAAAGATGCGCGGAAGGAAATACAGGAGGAAGATCGGCCCGCTTATCGTCGTGGGAGACAGCTGCAACCTGCTCAGGTCAGGCAAGAACATAGCAGGCATTGATGTTGTCAGGGTCGACAGGCTTAATGCAAAGCTTCTTGCACCAGGGGCAAAAGCAGGCAGGCTTACCCTGTTTACAGAAAACGCGATCGACATGCTCGAGAAAAAACAGCTGTTCATGGATATCGAGAGACCGAAAACAAAAGAAAAAAGCCAGGAGAAAGAGAAGAAAGCTGAGAAAAAGGCAATGAAGCCGAAAAAAGCTCCTGCAAAACCAGAAAAGACCCTGGCTGATAAGGATAAGAAACCAGGGGCTAAGCCAGCACCAGCAGATGTTAAGCAGGAAGCTGGAAAGAAGGATGAAAAGAAGGATGTGAAGGCCGCTGAAGATACGGGGCCGAAGTAAGATGGACGCGTTCAAGATCATCAAATACCCGTCAGGGACCGAGAAGGCGATAAGGCTCATGGATACAGAGAACAAGATGATCTTTATTGTCGAGAGGAAAGCCACCAAGAGCCAGATAAAACAGGCAGTCGAGGAAGCTTACAAGGTCAAGATCACTAAAGTGAATACCTTTATCACAAACAAGGGCACAAAGAAGGCGTATGTCAAGCTCGCTGATGATTACCCGGCGATTGACCTCGCGACCAAACTGGGCATGATGTAAATGGGAAAAAGGATAATATCACAAAGAAGAGGAAGAGGAACGCCTACATATAAGTCGCCCGGCCACAGGTTCAGGGCCGCTGTCAGGCATGTCAGCCTGAAGCACAACCAGGTGAAGGGAAAGGTAATCGACCTGGTCCATTGTCCGGGGCATTCAGGGCCATTGGCAAAGGTCAGCTATAAGAACGGTGAGACAAGCTATATAATCGCGCCAGAAGGGATATCGGTCAACCAGGAGATCGCCGTTGGTTATACAGAACTGGGTGCAGGGAACTGCCTGGCGCTCAGGGACATCCCCGAGGGAACCCTTATATATAATATCGAAAACCAGCCCGGAGACGGCGGCAAGTTCGTGAGAAGCTCAGGGCTTGCGGCAAGGGTCATCTCAAGGAGCAACAACCGTGTCGTCGTGCTCCTGCCGTCCAAGCAGGAGAAGGTGTTTAGCCCTAAATGCAGGGCAAACATCGGCATGATAGCCGGTTCAGGGCGGACAGAGAAGCCTTTGGTGAAAGCAGGGACAAGGTATCATAAGATGAGGGCCAGGAACAGGCTTTATCCGAAGGTATCAGGCACATCGATGAACGCTGTCGACCATCCATACGGTACGAGCAGGTCGAGCAAAAAAGGAAGGCCGACCATCGCCAGAAGGCACGCACCGCCGGGTGCAAAGGTCGGCAAGATAAGGCCGAGAAGGACAGGCAAGAAGAAAAGGTAAAATCCAAAGGTGATATTCAGATGGACAATTTCAAGTACAGGGGCAAAAGCCTGGAGGAACTGCGGGAGATGAGCATAAAGGAGTTTGCAGCTCTTCTTCCGTCGAGGCAGAGAAGGACCCTTCTCAGGGGGCTGACAGACACCCAGAAGATGTTCCTTGAAAAGCTTGAGAAAAAGAACAATATAAAGACCCACTGCCGGGACATGATAATACTGCCCAGCATGGTCGGCAAGTCGATAAAGGTGCATAACGGAAAAGAGTTCCAGATGCTCTCCATCCAGGACCTTATGATCGGGCATTATATCGGCGAGTTTGTCCTGACGAGGAAAAAGGTCGAGCACAGTTCACCCGGCGTCGGGGCAACGCGTTCAAGCGCAAGCGTATCGGTAAGATAAGGATAAACAGAAAATGACAATTTACAAGTATGCTTCAAAGGACTACAACAGTGAGCATATGGCGCGCTGTGTCGCGATGGCGGTCAGCGTGTCGACAAAACACTGTATAGAGATCTGCAACCATATAAGAGGCAGGAAGCTTGTAGATGCCAGGAAAGTGCTGCAGGATGCCGCAGAGCTCAGGACAGCGATCCCGTTCAAACGTTTCAACCACAATGTCGGCCACAGGAAAGGCATCGGACCCGGAAGGTTCCCTGTAAAGGCATGCGGAGAAATCATCCGTGTCATCGACTCCTGTGAGTCAAATGCACAGTTCAAGGGGCTGAACACCTCGCAGCTAAAGATCATACATGCATCAGCAAACCTTGCATCAAGGCCGTGGCATTACGGCAGGGCCAGAAGGAGAAGGATGAAAAGGACACATATAGAGATTGTCGTTGAAGAGGAGGCAAAGGCCGGGAAGAAGGCTGAGGCGAAGGCGGAACCAAAGGAAGTTAAGGCCGGGAAGAAACCGGAAGCAAAGCCCGAGCCAAAAGAAGCCAAGCCTGAGAAGAAACCAGAAGCAAAGCCGGGATCAAAAGAAGCCAAGCCTGAAAAGAAACCGGAAGCAAAGCCCGAGCCAAAAGAAGCCAAGCCTGAGAAGAAACCGGAAGCAAAGCCGGGATCAAAAGAAGCCAAGCCTGA
>CAZPXC010000002.1:0-12784 GCA_964590935.1 uncultured Methanosarcinales archaeon | reverse complement strand
GAAGCAAAGGCACAGCAGCCGGCAAAGAAAGAGGCCGGGCCTGCCCAGGAGGCGGAAAAAGCAGATAAAAAGGAAGCATCCGGCCAAAAAGAACATAATGTGAAGCAAGATGAACCAAAACAAGATACTGTCACAAAAGATTAAGGAATTCGAGGTCCAGGAGTTTGTAGCCGCGAACCTCAAGAGCGTAGGCCTGAGCAGCACTAAGCTGGTTCCGACACCGCTTGGAGACAAGATAATCATCAATGCGTCGAGGCCGGGACTGGTCGTCGGACGAAAGGGCCAGTCGATAAAGAAGCTCACGGATATGCTGAAACACAGGTTCAAGCTTGAAAATCCTCAGATCGAGATAAATGAGGTGGAAAATATCAATTTTGACCCGCAGATAGTCGCAGAGAGGATCGCGAACTCCCTTGAGAGGTTCGGCACAGCGAGGTTCAAGGGTGTCGGCCACAGGACTATGGACGACGTCATGAACGCAGGTGCCCTTGGTGTTGAGATACTGATATCAGGGAAAGTTCCCAGCTCCAGGTCAAAAAGATGGAGGTTTTACCAGGGCTATCTTAAGAAATGCGGACAGGTCTCCATAAGCGGGGTAAGAAAAGCGTACACAGTTGCGCAGCTAAAGACCGGGACAATAGGCATAACAGTGAAGATAATGACGCCCGATGTTAAGCTTCCAGACAATATCGTGCTTGAGGATAAGAAGGCAGAGGTCGTAGAGGAGATCGAGCAGGACAGCAAAGAAAGCGAGGCTGCCAAATACAAGGAAAAAACAGCAGAAAAAAAGCCTGAGCAGAAAGGCGACGACAAAAAAGAGCAGGACAAGAAGAAGGCCCCTAAAAAAAAGGTTCCGAAAGTAAAGAAGGCAGAAGATAAGAAAACAGAAGATAAGAAGGCCGCGAAGGCAAAGACCAGGTCGCAAAAGGCCAGGAATAAAAAGGCGAAAGAATGAATATGGACGAAATCATGCGGAGCAATGAAAATGACCTTAAGAACAGGATAGTCGAGCTCAGGAAGGAGCTTGTTAAGCTGAATTCCCAGGTCGCGACGGGTACACAGCTGAAAAGCCCCAGCCAGATAAAGGTGTTAAAGAGGAACATAGCCAGGATCATGACTGTTTTAAAAAACAAGGAGAGGAACGCACAAGGATGAGTGAGATTTGCTCAACTTGCGGACTGCCCAAGGAGCTGTGTGTCTGTGAGACCATAGCAAAAGAGAGCCAGAAGATAAAAGTGTACACAATGAAGAGAAAATTCGGAAAGTTGTATACCATCATAGAAGGTATCAACGACAAGGATATTGACATAAAGGAGGTGACCAAGAAGCTCAAGTCGCAGTTTGCCTGCGGCGGAACGTTCAGGGAAGAGAAGATCGAGCTTCAGGGAAACCACAAGAGCAATATCCGTGATGCACTGGTGAAACTGGGTTTTGCTCCGGAAACTGTTGAGATACAAAAGTAAAACATTATGATGAAACAGTTGCTGAAAAGAGAATTGATAGGCCGAAATATCGAAGTGACTGGCTCAGCAAACAAGAGCCTTGTAGGCATAAAAGGAAAGATAATAGATGAAACAAAGAACACAATCGTCGTCGTCAATGGAAACAGGAGGAAAGTGCTGCTCAAGAAGCAGATACAGTTTGCGTTTACCGTTGGCGACAAGAGGGTAAAAATTGACGGAAGCAAGCTCATCAAAAGGCCTGAAAAAAGGATCGAAATCAGGTGACAGGAAGATGCAAAAAACGATAGGGATAGATGTGAAAGCACCGAAGGAAAGATGCGAGAACGACAAGAACTGCCCTTTTCACGGCACCATCGGCGTTCGGGGCAGGGCCTTTACAGGAAAGGTGATAAGGGCAAAGGTGCCGAAGAATGCCGTCGTGGAATGGTCATGGAACAAGCACATCCCGAAATACGAAAGATATGAAAAAAGAAGGACGAGGCTTAAGGTGCACAGCCCTGCATGCATAAATGCAGCGGAAGGCGACATTGTAAAGATTATGGAGACCAGGAAGATAAGCAAGACAAAAAGTTTTGTGATCGTGGAAAAGGAGAGCTAAAATGCAGGCAGTCAAGGCTAGAATAACAAGGGCATTGCCGGTCGGGTCTTATGTGGAGACATGCGACAACAGCGGAGCCAAGCTGCTCAAGATATTTTCAGTGCTGGACCAGAAGACCCGCAAGGGCAGGGTACCTTCTGCAGGCGTAGCTGACATGGTGATGGCAAGCGTCAAGAGAGGAAGGCCTGATATGCGTAAAAAGACCGTGCTTGCGGTCATCGTACGGCAGAAAAAGGAGTTCAGGAGGCCCAGCGGGATAAGGATAAAGTTCGAGAACAATTCCGCGATAGTCGTAAAGGACGAGAAAGGCAATCCCCAGGGGTCCCTCATAAAAGGTCCTGTGGCCAAGGAAGTATGCGAGCGCTGGCCGCTCATAGCAAAGCTCGCAAACAACGTGGTTTAGTGGTTGAAGATGGATATAAAATTTTCAAGCTCATGGAAGGCAAGCAAACAGCCGAGAAAGCAGAGAAAGTACAGGTATACTGTCCCGAAGCATATTGCAGGCAGGTTCATGAACGCTGTACTGTCCAAGGATCTCAGGAAGAAGTATGCAACCAGGTCGATGAGGGTACGGAAAGGCGACACGGTTACGGTGATGAGGGGACAGTTCAGGAAAAAGAAAGGCAAGGTTGACAGGGTCGATGTCACCCATACGAAAGTTTACATCGACAAGCTGGAAGTGTACAAGAAAGACGGCTCAAAGGCGCTCTATCCTGTTAACCCGTCGAACCTTATGATAACAGAGCTGAATACTGATGATAAGAAACGGATGAAGAAGTATACAAAGGGTGAAACCAAATGAAGTCGCATCTAAAAAGGCTGACAATCCCGAAGTCATGGGATGTCAAGAGGAAGAACAATAAGTTCATAATGAGGCCTTTTCCCGGCGGCTCTGAAAAGAAGCTTACTATGCCGCTACAGGTCGTGATAAGGGACATACTCAAGCTGGCTAAGACAGCCAGGGAAGTGAGATTCATACTCAACAACAAGGAGATACTGGTGAACGGCAGGAAAAGGAAAGAGGTCAAGTTCCCTGTCGGCCTGATGGACGTGATAGATGTCCCTGACCTGAAGAAAGCGTACCGCGTCATGCTGGATAAGAAAGGCAAGCTCACGCTGCTCGATATCAAGGCAGAGGAGGCGAAGGTAAAGCTATACAAGATTGCTGGCAAGACCACCCTGAAAAAAGGGAAGGTCCAGCTGAATTTTACCGATGGCCATAACCTGCTCGTTGATAAGGACAGCTACAAGACTAACGACACTGTCACTCTTGAGCTTGGCAAGGACAAGATAAAGGATCATGTCAAGTTCGATAAAAAAACCACTGTATACCTTATCGGGGGAAAGCATGTCGGCGGGCTCGGCACAGTCGAAGAGATCAGGAAAAACAACATACTCTTCAAATCCAAGGCAGGAGTGTTTGAGACCCCCATTAGATACACCTTTGCGGTAGGTATGCCCAAACCGCTGATTACAATACCAGAGTAAAATGGAAAAGGATAACTTGATGAGGAAGATTGTCGTCGACAAATTGACCTTCAATTTCGGCAGCGGCAAGGACCAGGCCAAGCTAGAGAAGGGGATGCTGCTTATAAAGCATATCACAGGAAAGGACCCTGTCAAGACGCTGACCAACAAGAGGATCCCCGGATGGGGGCTCAGGCCAGGTCTGCCTGTCGGGTGCAAGCTCACTGTCAGGGGCGGAAAAGCAAAAGAGATGCTGACAAGGCTGCTGAAGGCAAAGAAAAACCAGCTCAAAAAAAGCCAGTTTGACAACAACGGCACTGTTGCATTCGGCATCCACGAGTATATAGACATACCCGGAGTGGAGTACGAGCCGAAGATAGGCATCATGGGGCTTGAGGTGTGCGTAACCCTGAAAAGGCCCGGCTTCAGGATCAAGGACAGGAAGCTGAAAAAAGCGAAGATCCACAAGAGACACAGGATAAACCGTGAAGAGGCGATCATGTTCATGCAAAAGGAATATAACGTAACCACAGGTGAATAATCATGTCATACAGCAACTACAAGAAGGTTTTCAAGCAGCTCAAGGCCAAGCCGAAAAAGCTCAAGAAATACCTGAAGTTCAATGCCCCGAAACAGAGGACGACAGGCACTGCACTGAAGAGGTGCAGGCGTTGCGGTCGCATCAGGGGCAGAATCAGCAAGTACGGCCTCAACTACTGCAGGCAATGCTACAGGGAGATAGCCACCAGCATCGGCTTTAACAAGTACAATTAGGAGGAGGAAGAATGAGCCAGAATGATCCACTAGCAGGCGCATTATCGCACCTGGTGAACTGCGAGAACATTGCGCGAAAGGAGGCATACCTGTCCCCGATATCAAAGACCCTGAAAAGCGTGCTCGGGATAATGAAAGAGCAAGGGTATATAGGAAGCTTTTCTGAGGTTGCTGACTCAGGCGGACGGGTGATGAAGGTAAATCTAGTGAGCAAGCTGAACAGGTGCGGGGTCATCAAGCCACGGTTTGCGCTGAAAAGGGACTCATATGAAAAATATGAAAAGAGGTTCCTGCCGGCAAAAGGCTTCGGTGTGCTCATCGTTTCGACGACAAAAGGTATAACAACGCATGACAAGGCAAAGGATCTTGGCCTGGGAGGAAAGCTGATCGCATACTGCTATTGACGGAAACAAAAATGAAAATCAAGAAATTCACAGAGAAAATCAAGGCCCCTGAGGGTGTCCAGATTGCTGTTGAGAACGGCACAGTCATAGTCAAGGGTCCGAACGGCGAGCTCAGGAGAAGGCTCGTCGACCCGAAGATAGGCATCGCCATGGAAGGCCAGGACCTTCTCTTCTCTGTTGACATCTTCACGAAGCGTGAGAAGAAGCTTCTGGGCACGTACAGGGCCCATATCCATAACATGTTCAGGGGCGTTACAGAATCGCATGAATATGTGCTGAAGATATGCTCAGGACATTTCCCGATGAACGCAGGCTTCAGTAACAACGAGTTCAGCGTGAAGAACTTCATGGGGGAAAAGATACCAAGGATCCAGAAGATTAGCGAAAATGTGGAGATCAAGATAGACGGCGACATTATACATGTCAAGGGCATTGACAAGGAGCTTGTCGCCCAGACTGCAGCGTCCCTGGAACGCCTTACGAGAAGGAACGGCTTTGACAAGAGGGTATTCCAGGACGGGATATATATCGTGAATAAAGATGGAAAAGAAATCAAGTAGCATGACAGCGGTATCTCTGAGGAGATCGCTCAAGGCCAAGAAGCCCCGCTTCTTAAGGCAGGACGGCCATAAAAAAGTGAGGCTCGGGAAGAAATGGAGAAAGCCCAAAGGGCTGCAGAACAAGATGAGGCTCCATAAGCGAGGCTATCGCAGGAGCGTCTCAGCAGGCTATAAATCTCCACGGAAATCCAGGGGCCTGGACCGTTCAGGGCTGAAGATCGTCTATGTACACAGCGCAGGGGACCTGAAAAACATCACCCCTGAGCACGGGATAGTGATCTCTGCAGGCGTGGGCATAAAGAAGAGGCTTGAGATAATAAAACAGGCCACATCCATGAAGATAACAATCATCAATATCAAGGATACAGCAGCATACGTGAAGGATGCTGAAGAAAGGATAAGAAAGAAAAAAGAAGAGAAGGAAAAGCTCAGGAAAGACAAGAAGAAGAAAGAGGAGAAACAGAAGAAGGAAGCAGAGGAGAAAGAGAAGAAAGAGAAGGAGAAGGAAGAAAAAGAGGCCAGGGAGAAAAAGAGCATCGACAGGATCGCAGAGGAAGAGGAAAAGAAAACCGAGACCAAGAAAGAGACAGAGAAAAAGGAGAAAGACAGGATACTGACCAAGAAGGTATGATAAAAGATGATATTCAAGAGCAGGAAGAGGATTGCAGCAAGCCTTTTGAAGCGTTCACCCAAGAGGGTACGGCTTGACCCTAAAGAGATGGATGAGATCAAGGAGGCACTGACCAAGGCCGATATCCGCGGGCTCATCAATGACGGCGTCATAAAGGGTGTACAGAAGAAAGGGGTATCGCGAGCAAGGGCAAGGATGAGGCACCTGAAAAAAAGAAAGGGTCAGGTATCAGGGGCCGGCAAGAGAAAGGGGAAGTCCAAGGCAAGGGCGCCGAAGAAGGAAAAATGGATGAACCGCATAAGGCTCCAGAGAGGTTTTTTAAGGGAGCTGCGGGAAAAAAACATGATCACGACAAAGACTTACAGGGAGCTTTACCTGAAGGCCAAGGGAGGCTTTTTCAGGAGCAAAAGGCACCTTACTATATATATCAATGAGCACAACCTGGTGAATAAGGATGGCAAGAAAAAAAGTGTATAGCCTGGCATACAGGAGAAAAAGGGAAGGGAAGACAGACTATAAGAAGAGGTTCAGGCTGCTGATGGCTGAAAAACCGAGGCTTGTCGTAAGGAGATCCAACAGGAACATGCTTGTGCAGGTTGTAAGATTTAGCCCGCAGGGAGATAAGGTTTTGATCACTGCCCATACCCACGAGCTCGGGAAGCTTGGCTGGAATTTCAGCAAAAGCAGCATCCCTGCAGCGTATCTGGCAGGCTATCTTGCCGGAAATAAGGCCGTTGCAAAGGGCATCAAGGATGTGATCCTTGACATCGGGATGCAGAGCAAGGGCCACAGGTTGTATGCTGCTCTGAAGGGTGCGGTTGATGCAGGACTAAAAGTGCCGCATGATCCGGAGATAGTCCCGGGCGATGATATGATAAACGGCGGGAGCATAAAGAAATATGTCGGGCTCCTGTCGAAAGACAAGGATAAGTATGCAAGAGTGTTTTCAGGTTATTCAAAACATAACCTTGATGTTAATAACATGCCTGTACTTATCAAGCAGGTAAAGGAGCAGTCGGCAAAAAAATGAAACAAGAAAAATCTGAAGAAGAGGACATGAAAAACCCAGAGATATCAGAAGGAGAAGGTGTGAAAAATCCCGAGATAACGGATATTGATATAAGCGAGGCAGATATCCAGGTAGATGAGTCGATAAAGGACGAGATAAAGAAAAGCGGTGATGTCGAGGTCCTTCCCCAGAGCGAGATAAAGGATGAGGAAGAGATAGTCAAGGAGAAAAAGAAGGCTGCCGTCGATACAGAGCATTGGCACCCCAAGACTGCTAACGGCAAAAAGGTCAAGGAGGGCGAGATAAAGGATATCGATGAGATACTTGACAATGGCCAGGTCATAATGGAGCCTGAGATCGTCGATGTTCTTCTGCCTGAAGCAGAGACCGAGCTGCTCCTGATCGGGCAGTCAAAGGGAAAGTTCGGGGGCGGCCAGCGCAGGATATTCAAGCAGACCCAGAAAAAGACCAAGGAGGGGAACAAGCCCAATTTTGCCACGTTTGCGGTCATCGGCAACCAGGATGGCTATATCGGATTCGGCTACGGCAAGGCAAAAGAGACAGTCCCATCCAGGGAGAAAGCCTTCAGGAGGTCAAAGCTCAACCTGTTTAAGATAAGGAGAGGCTGCGGTTCCTGGGAGTGCAGCTGTGGGCAGCCCCATAGCATACCATTCAAGGTCAGTGGTAAGTGCAGCTCTGTCAGGATAACCCTGATGCCAGCTTCAAAGGGCACCGGGCTGTGCATAGAGCCTGAGTGTGCAAAGATACTCAAGCTGGCAGGGATAAAAGATGTATGGTCGAAGACAGAGGGGCATACCAAGACAAAGCTTAACCTTATTTATGCATGCACCGAGGCACTGAAGCAGCTGACGAGCGTGAAGGTCCAGCCGAAACATATAAAGACGCTGAGCATCAAGGACGGAAGATTAGAATGAGCAAGGTAGCTATAGTACGGATCAGGGGAGGAATAAGGGTCAGGAAGGACATAAAGGACACTATGGATATGCTAAGGCTCTACAGGCAGAACTATTGTGTGGTATATGAAAAAACACCCTCACTGGTCGGGATGATAAAAAAGATCAAGGACTATGTAACATGGGGAGAGCTCGATGATGAGAGCATCAAGATGCTTGTCGTGAAGAGGGGCAGGCCTGACCCGAAAGACAGGGAAAAGGTCAAGCCATACTTCAGGCTAAGCCCTCCTGCAGGCGGTTTTGAAAGGAAGGGCATCAAGAAAGGCTTTAACCAGGGCGGTGTTCTTGGCTATAGAGGAGCGAAGATCAAAGACCTAATTATGAAGATGATCTAACATGAAATTCAAAAGGAAAAAAAATACCAGGCAGAGAGGATCCAAGACCCATGGCTGGGGCTCTATGAAAAAGCACAGGGGAGCCGGCCACAGAGGCGGTAGAGGGATGGCAGGAACCGGCAAGAGAGGGGACGCAAAAAAGCCCTCGATATGGAAAGACAGAAAATACTTCGGACCGACCGGTTTTGTCTCGAAAAGAGCGAGAAAGGGGGACGCTGCAAATATTGCGTATATCGAGAGCAGGATAGCTACCCTGGTAAAAAGGGGCCTTGCCAGGCAGGAAAGCGGCTTTTTTGTGATAAACATGGCCGACCTTGGATTTGCCAGGCTGTTGGGCAAGGGCAGCGTTAAGAGGAAATACAGGATAAGCTGCGAGCATGCATCGCCTGGAGCTATAGAGAAGATAAAAAAGATGGGTGGAGAGGTAAACCTGCCGAAAACTGCCTGACAAGGGTATAATTAAAAAATGTCATTTTTCAGAGATATATTGATGAACCTTCCTGAGGTCGCATCACCGACCCAGAAGAAGCTGTCATTCAAGGAGAAGCTGAAGTGGACAGGCATCATCCTTGTCCTATTCTTTGTTCTTGGACTGATCCCACTTTTTGGGCTGGGGCAGAATTCCCTGCAGCAGTTCGAATACTTATCAATCATTCTCGGGGCCAAGTTTGGCTCGATAATATCGCTAGGCATAGGCCCGATCGTCACAGCATCGATTGTCCTTCAGCTGCTGAACGGCTCGGGCATAGTGAAGTTTGACCTCACATCGCACGAGGGGAAAACAACATTTCAGGGAGTGCAGAAGCTGCTCTCGATATTCTTCATAATATTTGAGGCATGCATCTATGTGTTCATGGGAGGCCTGGCGCCAGCGCCCGAGCTTGTAGGAGCGCTCAGGTTCCAGGTACAGCTTCTCCTGGTGTTCCAGCTGTTCCTTGGCGGGATACTTATCCTTTTCATGGACGAGATCGTGTCAAAATGGGGCTTTGGCTCAGGTATCAGCCTGTTCATCGCTGCAGGTGTTTCCCAGGAGATATTTGTAAGGGCATTCTCATGGGCACCGGGTGTTGCTTCGGTCGGCGATTACACTTATCGTGTCGGTCAGGCCATCCAGTTTTTCCAGGCGATCACAGCATCTGATCCGACAACAGCGTTCCTTGCCCTCTCATCCATCATCTCGACAATCGTCGTGTTCGTGATAGCTGTCTATTCACAGGCTATGAAGGTCGAGATACCGCTCTCTTTCGGCAGGATCAGGGGGCATGGGATACGGTGGCCTCTTAATTTTGTCTATACCAGCAACATCCCTGTCATCCTGGTATCCGCGCTTTTTGCAAACATCCAGCTATGGGCACGTCTTTTACAGAACTGGGGGCATCCGATCCTCGGCACTGTCAGCAGCTCCGGAAACACAGGCATTGTTGAATGGATCCAGGCACCCCATCTCGTAGAGACGATTATCAAGCAGTCAGGTGTTTTTATCGGGGTTGGCCCGTATCTCCATGCTTTGGCATATATGGTGGCCATGATAATCGGCTGTATCATATTTTCATACTTTTGGGTCCAGACAGCAGGCATGGATGCCAAGAGCCAGGCAAAACAGATAATGTCATCCGGGCTGAGCATACCTGGCTTCAGGCAGGACCAGAGAGTGCTTGAACGTCTGCTGAATAGGTATATCGGACCTCTGACCATCATGGGCGCTATCTCAATAGGTTTTTTAGCTGCGATCGCTGACGTATCAGGCGCTCTTGCACGCGGCACAGGCATCCTGCTGACAGTCATGATCGTTTACAGGCTCTATGAGGAGATCGCCCAGCAGCATATGATGGATATGCACCCTATGCTGAGAAAGATGATGGAGTGATGCTGCCTGTCAACAGAGCAGGCATCAGTCATTGTTGAACATGATCAAGTCAAGAAGTATCCAGAAAAAAGGTGGTAGCCATGGTTTTCCAGACATTGCTTAATCCTGTATTTAGCCCATTGCTTAAGATAAATCCGCTTCTAGCTATCATGCTCATCGCGTTTCTGATATCGTTGATGATTGTCCTTATCTACAAGAAGCTCACCGACCAGAACCTGATGAAACAGCTGAAAGCTGAGATCAAAGAGCTGCAGGCAGAGATGAAGTCGCTCAAGGACAAGCCCCAGAAGATGATGGAAGTGCAGAAAAAGGCCATGGAGACCAACATGAAGTACATGATGCACTCGTTCAAGCCCACATTGTTCACTTTCATACCCATCATCCTGATATTCGGCTGGCTTAATGCCAACATGGGATATTATCCTATCGTCCAGAACACCCAGTTCACTATCACTGCGACATTTGAGGACGGGACAACCGGCACGATAGATATCGTTGACCTGCCTGCCGGGCTTACTTTGCTGGGCGACTCGCAACAGCAGATCCTGGCGAACAAGGCAGAGTGGGTGATGAAGGGTGATGCCGGCACCTATACTATCGAATACCAGTATAACGGCCAGAAATTCCAGCACAGCCTGATAATAACAAAGGATGCGGCTGAAAGGACGTATGCAAAGCCTCTGCTTACTGCAAAAGAGCTTGGTGTCAGTTCGGGCTTAAAGCAGATAACCATAAGCAACAAGAAGGTCCAGCCTCTAAAAACCATACCATTAATAGGAAGCATACCATGGATAGGCGGCTTCGGCTGGCTTGGTACGTACATCATATTCTCGCTGATATTCAGCATCCTGCTCAGGAAAGTGCTGAAGGTGTACTGAAGCCCTGTATCCACCACAATATTTTTAAAGACCCTGTTTTTCCCTGAATAAGTGATTTAAAAATGCCAAAACCAGGACACAGGTCAAGGTCGCTGAGAAGGGTCTTTGTGAGGACCCCGGGCGGAGAAAGCAGGCTCCACTACAGGAAAAAAAAGCCTGCAAAGGCAAGATGTGGCAGCTGCGGTGCTGTTCTCAAGGGTGTTGCATCCGAGAGGCCGTATAAGATGCAGAATATGCCCAGGAGCAGGAAAAAGCCCCAGAGGCCCTATGGTGGGATGCTGTGTAGCAGGTGCATGAGGACAGTGATAATTGAAAAGGAGAGGGTCTAAGGCAAGATGATTTTCGAGATAGGCAGGATAGCTGTAAAGATTGCAGGCAGGGATGCAGGAAAAAAATGCGTTGTCATAGACATCCTTGACAATAATCTTGTTCTCATAGACGGCCAGACAAGAAGGAGAAAATGCAGTATCGTCCATCTTGAGCCTCTTGACAAGGTCATTAAGATAAAAAAGAACGCTTCTAACAAAGACGTTGTCTCAGCCTTAAAGAAAGAGGGCATCGAATGCAAGGAAAAGGCTGCCAAGGAAAAGAAAGAGAAGAGCGAAAGGCCTAAAAAACAGAAGAAAAAGAAGCCGGAGAAGGAACCGAAAAAATCAAAAGCAGCGAAGAAGAAAGAGAAAGAGCCGAAAAAAGGCAGCGAGGAGAAGAAAGCAGCCAAGAAGGACACCAAGGATAAGAAAGAGCCGAAAAAATCAAAGGAGAAGAAGGCAGAGACAAAAGGCAAGCCTGCCTCGAATTAAAAACATTTATATTTTAGAACTTTCATATTGATTCTATCATGGCGATTGCACTTGATATACTAAGCCCTTGTTTTGAACATATAAAGAAGCTTTTCTTCCCTGTCAGGAAAAAATACTGGCTGAAGCTCGCCCTCGTCTCGCTCCTTTCTGCAAGAGGCGGCGGTTCAGGCCCAAATTTCAACATAAGTAAATCTTCCAGCAATTTCGGCCAGGTTATCGATTTCATAAAAAGGTACTGGCTTGCGATCACGAGCGGCATCACCATGCTGGTCATAATCGGCTGGTTCTGGAGCATCATCAGCAACACCTTTACTTTCATCTTCATAGATTCTCTGCTCGCAGGGAAGGTTGAGATAAGGAAAGGCTTTGGCAGGCATATAAACAAGGGATTTTCATTGTTCCTCTATAACCTGGTTATCGGTATCTTCAGCCTTGTCATGTTTGTCTTCATCGCGCTGCCGATAGCTGTCCCTGTTATAAAAAACATCGACAACCTGAGCTGGTCAGTGATAAGCATCCCTTATCTTGTTTTTGCAATCATAGCAGCATCAGTCTTGTTCCTGTTTCTGTTCCTGCTGAACTTCTTTGTCTATAATCTGGTCATCATCGACATGTATAATATGGATTCAAGGTTCATGGTCTCTTTCAGAAGGATGTTTGGGATACTTAAAAAGCAGCTGGCAGAATGCCTTATCTTTTTATTGATGGTGATTGTGCTGGGTATCGCCTCGGCTTTTATCATTATAATCATAGTCGTGCTCCTGATCGTCCTGTTCGTTATTGTTGGCGGGATAATCGCTGTCTTTTTGGTATTATTGGCAAAAATAGACACAGTCATGATGGTAATATCCATAATAACCGGCGTGCTGCTCGCGATAATACTCGTGCTCCTTTTTATTATAACCATGGCTGTCGTTACTGTACCGCTGCCAAGCTTCTTCTTGTATTATTCGTATCTTATGGTGGGTGGACTTAAGAAAAGGACAGCTAATAACCTTAGAATCGACAACATATCCCGGGACAA
>CAZPXC010000001.1:36646-66300 GCA_964590935.1 uncultured Methanosarcinales archaeon | reverse complement strand
TTAGATTTTTAGGGTACCAAAAATGTTTCATTTTTGAGTATGAAAAAATTTCAATCGCACCATCAGGAAAAAACTAATATTAGAATACTTAAGAATTTTACTTTAAACTGTAGAAACTTTTATATAATAGTGTGCCTGATGGGATTTTCATGCCGCTTGTTTCATCTAAAAAAATTCTTGAGAAAGCTATGGAGACAGGATACGCAGTCGGGCATTTCAATATCGAAAACATGGAGACGGTCCAGGCTGTTGCCCAAGCGGCAGAGGAAAAAAGGTCTCCGGTGATAATGGCCGCGACAGAAACGGCAATAGATTATGCAGGGATCGACTATCTTGTCTCGATCGTGCGGATGGCAGCATCAAAGGTGCGTGTCCCTGTCATCCTGCACCTTGACCATGGCAAGAACCTTGGCATAATAAGAAGATGCATCGATGCGGGTTTTACCTCAATAATGTGCGACGCATCGTTCTATCCATTTGAGAAGAACGTTTCCATGACAAAAAAGGTTGTAAGGATGGCCCGCAGGAAAAGAATACCTGTTGAAGCTGAGCTTGGCAGCCTTACATCAGGGATAGATGGCATGAAGATGTCTGAGAAAAAATCGATCTATACCAGTCCGCTCGAGGCAAAGGAATTTGTAAGAAAGACCGGTATTGACTCCCTTGCCATCTCAATCGGCACAAGCCACGGGGCATACAAGTTCAAGTCCAGGCCAAAGCTGGACTTTGAGCGCCTTAACATGATTGACAAAGCAGTAGATATACCTCTTGTCCTGCATGGGGCCTCTGAGATCCCTGGCCAGATAATCAAAAAAGGGATAAGATACGGTGCAAAGTGGGAGGGCGCAAGAGGCCTTGACAATGGCAGCCTGAAGCGGGCATGCGCAAGCGGGATAGACAAGGTGAATATCCATACAGACCTGAGCCTGATATATATCGCCTCATTCATGGAATACATGAAAAAAAATCCAAAGAATATGGACCCCAGGAAACCGAACGGCTATGCCAGGGAGCAGTTAAAGGAATTTGTAAAGCAGAAGATCGATATTCTCGGAAGCGCGCACATGGCCTGATCAGCCTGTTTAAAATGCCCTCAGGTCATGGCTGGTCGTGTTCATTATCTTCACATTGACTGTCTGCCCTATTTTAAAGTCTCCTCTTACAATGATAGGCCTGTAGGCAAAGTTCCTGCCCACCCATGTGTCCTCTTTGCCTTTTTCGTCTATGATGACTGGACCTTCCCAGCCACGCCATCTCTTGTTGCTCTCGAATGAGACCCATTCAAATATTGATGTCAGGGTGCGGCTCCTGTTCTTTGTTTCCTCACCTGTCAGCTGCAGCATCTTTGCTGCCTTTGTCTTCGGCCTGGACCAGAACCTGGATATGTTCAGGACATCCGGCTTTATCTCGCTGATCAGGTTTATCGAGTCCCTGAACTGCTCCTTTGTCTCGCCCGGAAAGCCGCAGATGATGTCTGTTGATATGGTGATGTCAGGGATATCCCTCCTTAGCCTATCCACTATCCCCCTGAACTCCTCGACAGTGTATTTCCTGTTCATCTTCCTGAGTATGTCATTGTTGCCTGACTGGACAGGCAGGTGGATGAACTTGAAGATCTTATCAGACCTGTATGCATCAGCAAGGTCTTCTATCATGTCGTTGACATGGTCAGGGTTCATCATCCCTACCCTGATTTTAAAATCTCCATGCAAAGCTGACATGTCCCTGAGAAGGGATGGCAGGAATGTCCCCATATCCTTTCCATAGCAACCCGTGTCCTGGGCAGTGAGCCAGATCTCTTTTACACCATCAGCGATTGCTTTCTCAGCCTGCTGTATTATATCCTTTTTTTCGTATGAATGCAGTTTTCCCCGCGCGATCCTTACGATGCAATAAGAGCAGCTTCCCAGGCATCCTGCGCATATTGGTATTATCTCGATGATGCTGCTTTTCCTGGTTGTCGGAAGGTTCAGCCTGGGATGGTGCTCATCTGAGAGCTCTTTTACCGGGTTCTTGTGCAGTGTCTCCTCAATAACCTGCCTTATCTTGGTTATCTGCTCAGGCCCGATCATGGAATACGTGGAATAGCCCCTGAGTTTGCCCGGGGTCGCCTGGGGTATGCATCCGGCTATCACGACAGGCTTTCTCAGCTTCTTGATATCCTCAAGATACCTGAAAAACCTGTTCTCTGTCGGCTGTTTTACAGTGCAGGTGTTTATCACGACTATCTCTGAATCCTCAGGGTTGTCGACTATCTCAAACCCGTCCTTTGTCAGGATGCCCTGCATGACCTCTGTGTCCGAAGTATTCAAGGTGCATCCATAGGTCTTGAAAAATACCCTTGTCATACAGCAGCAGAATAATCAGGTTTTTAAAAAAATTTGGTTTTGTAGCTCCCCAGTTTTTCCCTGTAATTTGAAAAAATATTTAAATGAGTAAAACTACAATATAACATACATAAAGTGATTGTAATGGCAGAAGACACTATAGAGCTGGGCGGGCATATCAGACTGAGCGGATTCTCAGATATTGACGGCGGCAGCATGATAATCGTGAAAAAGATCATCGGTAGTTTTGTCAAGAAGGTTTCTGAAAAAAACCCGAAATTCCAGAGCCTGACAGTGACCTTTAAGAAGATACACGGGAGCGAGGAGAAAGAGACATCCGGGAAATACGAGCTCAAGGCCAGCCTTCTCGCAGACAAGCAATACAATGCAGAGGTCACCCATCTGAACCTGATGTTTGCAGTCGACAAGGTCCTCAAGAAAGTGGAAGCAGGAATGGAATGATATCCTGAAAAATGCTGCAATACATTGAAAAGGGTGAGCTGAGGGTCATTGTCAAGGCAAATTCTCCGCGTACAGAGATCGTAAGATGGGACCCCGGCAGAAAGGCATTGCTGGTCAATGTCCATGCCCGGCCTGAGAAAGGCCAGGCGAACAGGGAGATCGTAAGGTTCTTCTCAAGGCAGCTGAAGAAAAAGGTGGTGATCAGGTCCGGCCTGAAATCAAGGTGTAAAACTCTTCAAATTTCTGTCTGAGCTCATCTATGCTGCCTTCGTTTATTATGGTGTGGTCTGCCATCGCTATAGGCCCTGCTGTGTGGAGGTTCTCTATCTGGGCATGATCCCTGCTTTTTGCAGCCTCTGCAGAAGATGGCCGGTTGCGCATATCCCTGTCTTTTTTCGGGTCGTATCGCCTGGCCGAGAGCCTTCTATATCTGATCTTGGGCGAGGCATATACTGCAAGAACAATGAGTGATTCCCTGTACATCTTCTTAAATTCAAGGTATTCCTCCCAGCTGTACAATCCGTCTATTACAACATCCCCTTTCTGCAACAGACTGTCGATCTTCGGGAAATTGAGGGTTGCATAGGCAGCCATGCCATGCTGCTTTCTGAGCTCTTCCCTGATAGGTCTCTCATTCTCCTCTGTAGGCTCAAGGCCTCTCTGCTTTACGATGTCCAGGGTCAGCTGGCCAAGGCGTATGAACCCAAAGCCTTTTTCTGCAAGCATATCTGCAGCCACACTTTTGCCAGCGCCGCACATCCCAACCACTGCTACTAATATCATCGAAGAAAAGAAAAGTTATTTATTATTTATAATTTTCCGAGCCACAGGATCAGTTATTTTGATTTTTACTTCAAGTGCAGGATGCCAGCCCGAAGGGCTGCTCAAGCTGAAATTTTTTCATTGGCGCTGGTTCGGCAGGCACCCTCAGTGCCGTGCTTAAGCCGAACCAGCCGCCAGTGGATGGAAAAATTTCTCCCGCACTATAAAAAAACAAAAAGCATAAGATTCAAACACAGATAAAAATGAAAAGCTGCAGATACGGCTATGATTCGATACAGAAAAAGGACCTGTACAAGATACAGTACACTGCAAAGGACATCCCTGCGAGGCAGCTGTTCAATTCAGATGATGTCATAATAGGCAACCCATCGTCGAACATTGCAATCGGGTTCGTGTACACATGGAAAGAGGACAGGCCGCCGCTGCCTATCAGGGAATTTTTCCAGAGGGTGTCGAACTATGCTTATATCACCGGCCTGTGGAAGACGACCAACGGCGCAAGGTATGTTTTCGCGAACATCCTGGGCAATCCGAATGTGAACAAGCTCATCCTGTTTGTCTTTGATCATAAGGACAACGGCCATCTGCTTGTAAATGCGGTTGTCAACTTCTGGAAGAACGGCGTCGACAAGGATGGCATAATCGTCGGCTGCAGGGCCCCGAATCCCAGGTTTGAGCAGGTTCCCGGTGATGCCCTTGACAGGGTAAGGAAACAGGCTGACCTGGTCGTGATGAGGTTTGTAAAGGACCTTGACAGGGCAGAGAAGCTTATCAGGCTCATGTTCCAGGAGCCGGAAAACGCGTCCAGTGTTCCTTCTGATGCTGAATTCTATTCGACAATCGGCCTGAAGCAGCTTTATGACGACGGTGCCAGGTTCGACAAGCCGTATTTGCTTGACCTTTCCGCAGGCGCAAAATCAGTGTCATTCATACAGAAGTATTCCGAGCTGCCGCTCGGCCAGACAGTGCATGCGGACAATCTTCAGGATGCGCTTGAGATGATAACAGCGTTTGTCTACAAGAACGGTGAGATGCTCAAGGACCAGCGCGGCGTTATAACCATGGAGAGCAGGAGCTTTGCTGTCACGATCAGGGACCCGCTGGAAATTATCCCCCATGGTTTTTCAGACAGCTATATAAAGAAATATGTGGCAGAGTTCATGGAAGGTGTCGGCGGCTCTCTGGACGAGTTTGCATATACATACCATGAGAGGCTGTTTAAGCACTGGGGCAACCAGGTGGAAAGGGCAGTAAAGGTCCTCAAGAAAAACCCAAACACGAGGCGATGCATGCTTTCTTTATGGGACCCCTCAAGTGACTTAGAGCAGAGCAACCCGCCATGCCTTGATTTCATATGGCTTGTGGTCAGGGACAAGAAGCTTGAGATGCATGTCGTATACAGGTCACATCACTTGGCGACGATAACTAAGAATGGCAGGCTTATGGAAGGCGAGGGCGCATTCGTACCCAATCTTTACGCGCTGGGCACACTGCATAAGCAGATATCAGAAAAGATCAACCATGAGCGGGGACCTATCGTGCTTACCGATTTCTCCGGGCACCTGTATATGAGCAATGTTTAGCGCAACTGTTCTGATCCTGTCTCTGTCAATGGCAGCATATCCCTGCCCTTATCCCTTCTCCTGGCTGTAAGTATTGTTACCGCAATAGCACAGACGCTGAGCAGTGCAGCGATGGTTATATATAAGAGGCCGCTACCCTGCTTCTTGCTCGAGACGACAAATGTCTTTTTTGTCTGTGCAGGCGCTTTCTGTCCCTGGTAATTAAGGTTAAGGAGCAGGGTGTAGTTGCCGTCTTCAAGCCCGGAGATATCAAAAGTTTTGAGGAACTCGGTCTGCGTCTCGACCCTGACAGTCTCATTTTCCTTATATTCGATGCTGCCTGAATCGCTGTAGAGCGCATAGCCCAGGTTCGCAAGGACCTGTCCTGGGCCTCCAAAGTTAAGAAGGGTTATCTTTACCAGCAGTTCCTTATCTGTCTGGGATAAAATCTCGGCATTGATGTCAAAGAGTGCTACTTTTTCACCTGATTGCCGGGTCCCTTCAACTGCCGGCTGGCTGGAATTCTCAGGAACGGGTTTTGTCATGGTCTTGGTATAGTAGGTGCATTTCCTTGATTCGAGCGGCTTTCCATGGCTTGTGCCGCATTTGTTTGCGTCGGTGCAGTCTCTTCTCTGGTATTTGTTGCCAGAGCACTCTGACCATGATGTGCATGTCCAAAGCTCAACGCACTCTTTTTCTTCTTCTTCTTCATTTTTTGTGCTGCCGAATATGGCAAAGGTGCCCAGCATGCCCGCATAACCGCTTACATAGTTTTCTTCTGCATCATCGCCTGATGCGCTCAGCGCCGACCACGAGCCGCTGCTGAACTGATAGACCTTCAGGCTGTGCTCATCCAGCCCGTATGAATTAACTTCAGCGTCTGAATAATAGAGCCTGACCTGGGTACCAAGCAGGGAATCTGCTATCCCGTCAGAGCTCTCTATTTCATAGTATGCCTGCAGCGGGACCATACCAGTTTCTGCGAAAAAAGAGGCCTCATCATAATCAGATGGAGGGGAGGGGCTTTTTATGATGCGGATAGTGCCATCGACTTCATCATCTGCCCAGATATATACCTCTGCCTTTACCTCATTGTCAGCATTTACTTTTGTTGTGCCATACTTGACAGTGCGGACAGAATCGTTGAAATAGGACATGCAGTCTCTCTTTACAAGAGCGAAATCACTGATTACATTTTCAGAAGACGTGCTCTTGTCTCTTGCCATAATCCCTACCCTGTAGCCATCCTGTTCATCCATCTCCAGGTCTGATGGAAGCATGGTGAACTGGCCCTTGAATATCCCTGTGGTTCCCGAGCCTTTCTCAAGCTCCATGTTGATATCCTGGCTTCCAAACCTTTCAAACTTAAACTCGCTGCTCTCATTAAAGCACGATATGGCAAATGATACATTTGTATCAGCGAAACCGTTTGGGTCGCTGGCATTCGCCTGCAGGTAAACCTTAAGCCCCTCGTTTGTGCATATCCCAAAGCTATCTGCCGGCTTGTTATCTTGGTATGAATTATACATCCTGTATGTTGACACTTTATTGACAGACGGCCCCTCGTTTGCGACATAAGCGCTCATCTCGACAGAGGCAAGCGCAGTTTTGAGGAGCAGGCAGAGCAAAATAAGGAGGATTGGCTTTGTTTTTATCATTTTAGCTCATATGCATCAACAGATATGGCTCCTGTGCAGTTGCCGCTTACACCATGCCCAGGTACAGCAAGAAGCCAGTATATGCTGCCTTTGCTTGGAGCAGAATCATCTGTCCTTGCAGGTATGGTATAATCTCCTATCTCTGTCGGAGATCCGGTGAGCATTGTGCCGTTGCTGTAGTTAAACCCGCTTGTGATGCTGTAGCTCTGGTTTCCGGCAGGAATGATGCCTGTGTCGCAGCTGATATCCCCCCCGCTCAGATCGATGGTAATGTTGACATTTCCTGTGTTGGTTATGTTCAGGGCGGCCTCTTTACTGATGTTGCCAAGAGGGATTGGCCCACCTGATCCTCCGGTATATGCAAAATCATGGACAGATATCGCAACAAGAGAGTCAAGAGCAGTACTTTCCTGTGCACTTGTCGTGTTCAGGCTGTCGCTGACATTCATGTTGCATATCCAGCTGTCAGATGGATTTGCATAATACCAGAGAAGGAAGCTGCAGCTGGCATTGGAAGTATTCCCGGACCCTGTTATGCTGCAGCTTGAATTACTGTAATGATAATTATTGTCATCAGCGCTGCCTGCATCTGCTGTGTAATTGTCATAAAGGACTGCGCTCACGCCTGATATGTTGTCAAAGCCGTCAGAATCATTGACGGTCGCGTTGCATGTTACCTTTGTAATCGTACCTGCGCTAAGATGGATTGGGCCTGTTATTTCTATTGGGCCTATCTCAGGAGCAGCAGCCAGAGCAAAACCCGAGAGCGTGATAGCTGTTGCGATAACGACCAGGACAAGCAAAGGCATTTTCACAAAGCATCACCCCTCCTTAAAAATATAAACAAAAGGATAATTGCCCCGACTCCGGCAATAAACAAAGAAGCATTTTCTGCTGTCAGGGTGTTGCTATCCGCCTGACCATTAGTCATTTCCCTGGATGATGCATTAGTGCCCGGATCATCTGATGTGCCGGATATGTCAAATGCCACATATTCATCAGCAAGAGTGCAGGCATCGTCTGAGCATCTGCTGCATTTATCGCTACAGGCGATGACCCAGGCCCAGTACTGTCCAGGAGCCAGGTCATTTTTCATGTCAAAGCTGAGCTTTTTTCTTGTGAAAGGCCCTATGCCTGATATATCATCGAAATTCGATACAGACAGTATTCGCTTCTTATGACTGTCCATGACGATGAGCCAGACAGCGCCTGGCCCGTCAACGATGTTGCCCCTGTTGTCAGCATCCAGGATAAGCCTGACCAGATTGTCCTCTGGCATTATCCTGGCTGACCTGACAGAAAAGTCATCAAATTCCATGTCCGTGACATTAATGAAAATATTGACAGGCAGCACTATCTCAGTTCCTTTGCCAGGGGTCACATTGGTCCTTGCCATGATGTTTATCCTGCCTGTGTAATTTCCGGGTGATGCATCCTCAGGGACATGTATAGTGAAGTTCAAAATGACCTGTCGCTCGCCCGTCGGAAGGACAAACCCTGCCTTATGTCCAACAGTAATCCAACTGCCTGCCATGCCGGACGTTTCAGTGTTTATCTCCAATGCCTGCTCAGGGCTCTTGCTCAGTGTAACATCACCTCTGAAATCAGAGCCTTTCAACAGGTGCCCGGCATATATCCTTGGCGGCGTGACGCCTACAAGAAGCTCCTGGGCACTTGCCATGCTTAGCATTAAAAATGCAAGAGAAGGCATAATTGTTACAAATAACAAGCCTCTCATGCTATCACTTCTGTCGCCTGATAATTGCTATTAGTAGAACACAGGCGATGGCAGCGGCCAGTATAACAAGGATGATTACGGTTTTTGTTTGTGCTGACACGCTGCTCTTGTTTTGCATAACCAGCAGGGTTGCATTTTTTTCACTGCTCTGCCTCCCGCTGTAGGTGACATAGCCTATGACTGAATACCTGCCAGGCGCCTTCGGCTTGTAATACAATGTCAGCGGCACGATGCCCGACGGCGGAACATTTATCGCATCACTTTCAGCCACTGTTATCATTTTCTTCCCGTCATAGATCTCCCCTGTCATCTTTGCATCCAGGTCAACATCGCCTGTATTTTCAAACCATCCTACCAGCTTTACTGTGTTTCCTGTTATGGTTGGCATAGGCGTTTCAAGAATCCTGAAGATCCCGCTCTTCCTGAGACTGCCCTTTTCACTGACAGCAAATGGCCTTTCGTCACTGAAAATAACGCCTGATTCATCATAGATCTTTATCAGAGCCCAGTATTCTCCGGGCCCAAGATTATTTTCCACAAGCACTGTTTTTGTCTGCCTTGTGTGCGGCTCTGTGCCCTCAATTCCGGTGATGTTTGCAGAATATACATCCTGTGTCCTGGACTTATCAAGCACATGAAGCTGCAGCAGTTTTGGGATGGCCATGACATTCCCGTTATTCTCGATGTCTATCGCTATCGGAAGAGGGCTGTCCTGCTCGCTGCTCACTATGCTTATGCTGGCGATCCTGTAGTCTGTTACCTGTTCGCCTGTGACATCGACTTTTATCATGATGCGCACTCCCGGGATCACCGATACTGTGTTTGAGAGTCCTGGCTCACCCTGAGGGATTGAGCTTATCTTGAGATATGCATAATACTGCCCGTTTGCCGCATCGTCAGGGACATCTATGCTTATTCTGACAGGTACCTGCTGCTGGCCCTTTGGGAAGATAAATCCTGTACTTTTGTCAGTCGATACCCATGTACTGATCTCGCCCTCTTTCTCGATGCTTATCCTGGCATCCTGCGTAGCCCCGCTCAGATATACAGTCTTCTCGAAATGGGAGCCGCGGCTCATGTGCTCTGCATCAACCCTTGACGGGCTGACGCCTATTGCTGTTGCTGCCTGCATTACAAGTGCCACAGCCAATAACACTAGGATTGATTTTGTTATTGTTTTAAGCATCATAATTGCTTTCCCCACCTTATGGTTTGCCTGGCCCGGTTGGTTATGCTTTCATATGAGTAAAGCCAGGCAGCAGGTATATGTCCGGATGCCTAATCCTTGGTCGGATCACTCTGCGCAGTTATCACGATAGTGCCTGAGCACGAGCCTGATATCCCGCCTGCCGGGAATGCAAGACCATAATAAATCAGCTTTTCAGGCCTTGGTGTCGTGTCATTACCCCTGTCTAGATCAAGGTCAAGCTCTTCATCCAGATTGCCGAGATCCTGTCCTGCACCGTAGACAAAAGGCGATGAGTCAAATTCAAGCATGTCAACACTGACATTTCCCGTCGTGCAGAGCATGCAGTGCCCGTCCCCGTCAATGGACCCATAACCCTTTATCCACACATCCAGGTTCTCGTTGCCGTGGTTTGCGAGAGTGGTGTTCTGGTTCACAGCGCCTGTATCTGCACCAAGTGCAATCTCACCGAATGCGATGGAGTCGGTCAGCACAGCAATCGATGTAAGGGTAAGCACCTCCTGCTGTGCTGTATCGCTTTCGCCCCCGTAACCGTCTGTAGGGGTGGCGTTGAATGTCCAGTCTGTATTCTGGTATATGGAGCCGCCGTCTGTCGGGTCTGAATACCAGAGCATGTCAAAATCGCAGCTGAACGATTCTGTCGTGTCAGCACCGCCTATGCAGTCTCCGCTGCTCGTGCAGACCGTGCTGTAATGCGACCTGTTGTCGTCAGGGGCATCTGTACCTCCTGTGACATTGGTACGGAAAAGTGTTGCTGTCACATTGTTGATGTCCGAGCATCCATTGTCATCACTGATAGTGACTATTCCTTCAACAGCGGTCGTCTCGTTGGCTGTAAGCGTGATGTCCACTGCACTATTCAGCATCGCTGAACTCGCAACAGGGACAGAGTTTGCTATTGAGGCACTTGTCCCAACATCTGCGCCGAGAGCAGCCCCAGCAAATGCTACAAGGACAGGAATGATGCATGATGCGATTAAGATGTTCTCTTTTCTAATAATGGCTTTGATTCCGGAATACCCTATGTTGACCACCCAAAAAGTAACAAGTGAACACTTATTAATATCCTTTTTTGTATATCTGTATTGTTATATTGTATTATCGTCTTTTTTACCTATATAAATTTAATGTTGAAACTTTAAATTATTATTTATTGTGGGTTTCAAAATGAAACGTTAATTTTTTAAACTTTTAATGTTGTATTTGGTTTAAACATGAAATTGATTGAAAGATGGCAGAGGGCATAAATCTTACGAAAAATGAAAAAAAAGCGCTGAAGCTCCTTCTTGTTAATTCCAGGATGTCTGACAGCGACATTGCCTCTAGCCTCAATATATCCAGCCAGGCCGTGGGCAAGATAAGGAGGAAGCTGGAGAAGAACGTTATCAAGTCTTACAGCCTAAACCTTGATTATGCAAAGCTTGGGATACATACTTTTGCGATTGCAATAGGCCGGCTCACCAGCAAAGGGATGGACAAGGGTGAGCTCGAGATTGAACAGCTTCTGCTGGGCAATGAGCACGTAATCAATGTATTCAGGATACCCAGGGGGATTTCAACCCATATCATTTTTTTTGGTTTCAGGGAGATTGATGAGCTGGACGCTTTCTTCCATAACTCCGCAGTGAATGGTGATCTTTTTCAGTATCTCGAAATCAGGGACCTATTCACATTTTCTCATAACAGCCTTCTAAAGGACAGCCCTGTTCAGCTGCTCTGCAAGGCAATTGACAACCTCGACGTGCACGATCCTGATGTTGCCTTCACAGAGCTTGAGAATTTCAAGAGGAGGTTGCTATGAGGAGGAGTCATCCTGACATTCTTTCCAGGGATGACCTCATGCTGATATTTGAAAACTCACCTGTCAGCATCACCATTGCAGATGAGAAGGAAAGGCTTGTCTTCTGGAACTGGTTTGCTGACGAGCTTCTCGGACTGGAGAAAAAAGGCCTGAACATGAAACACGTCAGCAGGCTGTATCCAAAAAGTGAATGGCTGAAAATCAGAGGTCAGCATCTGAGAAAGAACGGTATGGCGCGCCATCTGGAGACAAGGATGTATGCAGGTGACAACAGCCTGATTGATGTTGATATCTCGATCAACGTGCTGAAGGGCCCTGAAGGGAAGATAACAGGCTCGGTGGGCATTGCAAGGGATATCAGCCAGCGGAAGAAGGCAGAGCAGCAGCTTCTCAGCAAGACAGATGAGCTTGAAAAATTCAATAAGTTTGCAGTCGGCAGGGAGCTCAAGATGATCGATCTGAAAAAAAGGATTGCCGCCCTGGAAAAGAGACTGAAGAAAAAGAAGGATTAGCATAGTTTTATGGCAGGATTAAAATGAACTATATTATCAGGCGTAATATCATTTTCACACTCGTTTCTTTCCTGATTGTCATGTCAGTCCTGCCACAGGCACTCTCCCAGGGATGGAATGCAACAGATGGTGATGATGCAAAAAAGATCGGAGAGCTTTCTGCCAAGTACAAGGCTCTGGAGGTTGCAAGGGAGATTGAGACCTATCTGAATATACATCCGGACAAGACCATAAAAGACCTGCAGGAAGACCCTGAATTCCAGAGGATCGCTGTCCAGGTTATAGGTAATAAAGGCTACTCTGCAGTAATGGATGCAAATACAGCATATATCTATTTTCATCCCCAGAAAAAACTCATCAATACCTATGCAGGCCTGCTGAAGGAGAGCCTGCCCGACTGGTGGGAGATACTGAGCAGTACGGTTGGAGAGACCTGTACTGAATCAGGCGGCTATTATGACTGGAAGGAGGAAGACGGCACCATAAGCAAAAAGTATATGTATCTTGCCTGTGTTAATGTCCCTACTGCCGACGGAAAGAAGCTTGCTGTCGCAGCCACAACATATCTTGATGAGCTCTCAGCGAAGAATTATCTTGAAAAATACGGCATCAGCGACTCGTTTGAATATGCAAAGGAATCTATAAAACAGAAGGCAGAGGATGTGGCAAGGCAGATTGAGATATATATCCATAATAATCCTGATAAGACAATTAAAGACCTGCAAAATGATTCTTATTTCCAGGAAATTGCTGTCCAGCAGGTCGGAAAAACCGGATATACTGCAGTGACAGATTATGATACGCTGATATGCAGGTTCCATAAAAACCCGCAGATTGTCAATCTCGATCTTGAGACATTGTCAAACAAGCTTCTCGGATTCTGGAAGATAATGTCCAGTACAAGGGGCGGAAAGCCGGCAGAGGGTCTTTATGACTGGATTGATGCAGACAATACAACCAGGCAGAAATATATGTACATAGCGATTGTGAATGCAAGAACCGCTGACGATGTAGGTCTTAGCGTCGCTGCAACAACATACCTCGATGAGTACAATGAGCAGAGCACCACTGAACCACCTTCCCAGGTAGAAGCGGGACTGATGTTCCAGCCTGATTTTCTTTTTTTTATCATACCTTCTGCCGGGCTCCTGATATATCTGTTCATGTTTCTGTCTATCGAGACGAGAGGAGAGGAAAAAAAGAGCAGTGAGCTGAAGTATCTTATTATCCTCATGCTGGCGGCCGCCTCAGTGATGTCGATATGTGACATCGTTCTTTCAGGTATTTACAGTTATTCAGTTGCACTTGTTGCCTACAGGCTCATGTATTTTGCAACCCTCGCTTTCTCGTTATGTTTTATGCTTATAATACTCAATATATCAGGGGTTCGTATATCAAAGGAAGCAGAATACCTTGGTGCAATAACCTGTTCTCTTTTGCTCATGCTGTGCCTGTTCACAAACCTTGTCATAGTGGATATAGTGTATACTGGCAGGATGTGGGGTATGGCCCATTTCACTGTCCTGTTCAGGATAATATGGCTCCTAATATTGTCAACTGCCGTAGTCGGATTTTTGGCTGCGGTTAAGGATAACAGTGAGAATCATAATAAAATAAGTGCGGGCGCAGGGCCTATGATTCCTGCTTCGCTGTATCTTTCTATTGTCCTTGTGATAACAATAACAGGGATAACAGGAATAAAGGCTAACTGGATGCTTGTCACATTTCCTGTCCTGACAGTGGTCTTCCTTGGGATTACCCTCTTTAGGATGGGGTTGTTGAGGCAGAAAAGAAACACTATAATGCTTGTGCTTGCAATAGCGCTTCTGCTGATTGTCGGACTGTTCGTTTTCAATACATCTCATACGACGATGAACATGAAGGAAAACACAATTGGCTTTACGGGCAATACACTTACGGCTGTTGCAACGTCCAGGGCAAGGCATATTGAGACATGGATAAGGGAAGAGAAAGAGTATGCTGAAAACATCGCATTGGTAGAGAAGATAGGGGACCTGCTGTCGTCAGATGAGGCTGATGCTGGTTACGCCGATAAAGTAAATGGTGTAAGGGAAGGGCTGTGGAGCTATGTTGAAGGCGAGGACGAAACAGCCCAGATAAGCATTGCTGACAGCTCAGGCACAATAATCACCAGCACCGATGAAAGGATGATCGGCACGGATATAAGCAAGCAGGATATTTTCAGTAAAGGGGAAAAGTCCGCATACATTACGGGCATAAGCGCATCTGATGAGGAAAATGATTCCCATGTTGTCTCTGTTTCAGCCCCTGTCATAAGAGATGGTGTATTTTTAGGAGAGGTCCTTTTGCAGCTGGGTACAGAAGAGATATTTGGGATAACCACCGAGAGAACAGGACTGGAGAAAACAGGAGAGGTCTACCTGGTAAATGAAGAGGGCTATATGGCAACACCGTCAAGATTCAACAAAGATGCTGTCCTGAAGCAGAAAATAGTTTCTGAAAATGCGATGGCATGCCTGATGGAAGAAGCCAGCGAAACCCAGCAGTCTTTGGCAGCAGTCATGAACAAAGATGAATACAATAATTACAGAGGAGTGGATGTCATCGGGTCGCGTATTGCTATCCCGGAAATGAGGATGTGCCTCCTTGCTGAGATTGATAAGGCAGAGGTAACTTCAAAGGTATCCAGTATTATAAACAAGATATGGTATTTTACAATAGCGATGATCCTCTCAATTGTCCTGATAGGCATAGTGTTCAATTTCCTGCTGACAGGATCACTTAGAAAAGAGGTTGATGTCAAGACAAGAGAGCTCAAGAAATCCAATGTAAGCTTGAACAGGAAGATTAAGGAGGCAAATGATGCGAAAAAAGCGCTGATTAACATGATGGATGACCTGTCAGAGGCAAATGAGAACCTCAAGGAGCTGGACAGGGCCAAGTCCAACTTCCTGAATATCGTCTCGCACGAGCTCAAGACGCCGCTTACAGCGATAACCGCCCACCTGGAAGTGATCGATGACCTGAAATCAAACCTGGGCAGGCAGGAGCTTTCCAGTTTTGACGCAATAGTCAGGAACAGCAGGCAGCTCAGGATGCTGATCGAGAATATTCTTGAAATCTCAAGGATAGAATCAAACAAATTTGAGCTCAATCTGTCTGATGTGGATGTTGGCGCCATTATAAGCGGCGTGGTCAAGAATCTCGGCATCCTTGCAGAAAGAAAGGGCATTAAGCTGGTTGCAAGGATAAAGAAGCTGCCCATGCTCAGGGCAGATGAGGCAAGGCTAAGAGAGATATTGAACAATATGGTGAGCAATGCCATCAAGTTTACAGAGAAGGGAGAGGTGGTTGTCAGCGCCTCAAGGAAGAAAGATAATGTCCTGATCAGGGTGTCTGATTCAGGCATAGGCATACCTAAAGACAAGATTGGAAAGCTCTTCACCAAGTTCTACCAGGTGGATGAGACTCTTAGCAGGAGATACGGGGGCACTGGCCTTGGCCTTTCGATAACCAAGCAGCTGGTTGAGTTACAGCATGGGAAGATATGGGTCGAAAGCACTGAGGGGAAGGGCTCTGATTTTATTTTCACGCTGCCTCTGAAGCAGAAGACTAAGCAGAAGGGTAAGGAGGTAAGAAGATGAAAAAAATGAAAAGTTTAATAATCTCATTGATCATCAAATATTATGGACAGGTGATATGAATGAAAAAGATATTATATGTTGAGGACAGCAGGGATACAGCAGAGGCTGTAAAGATATTTCTTGAAAATGCCGGCTATGAGGTTGAGCTGGCATTTGACGGGGCAGAGGGACTGAAAAAGGCCAGGGAGGGGCATCATGACCTGATCCTGCTTGATATAATGCTCCCTGACATGTCCGGATGGGATATCTTTGAAAAGATAGGCAAGAAAGTCAAGGCCAAATATGCGTTTTTAAGCGCTATACCTGTCTCGACAGAGCGGATTGCCGAGCTGCAGAAATCCGGCGTCTCAGATTACATAATGAAACCATTTACCAAAGCAGACCTTATTGCCAAGGTCAACAGCATACTTAGGTGAAAAAGATAAAATGACATCCATACTCCTGATAACACCAGTGGAAAAGCTACAGTCAGATATAATAGATGTCATCAGGAAGCTACAGGGCATACCCGGTATTTATGTCTCCCTCAACAAGACACAGAAAAGCATAGAGGAGATACTTCAAAAGAGCAGCATATCCACTGATAAGCTCTTCTTCATCGACTGCGTGACATCCGAGCAGACAAGGGACGATGTCCTGCATATAAGCCCTGTCGAGCTTGAACTGCTGGCAGAGGCAGTCGGCGCGTTTATCAAAGAGATAAAAGGGGAAAAATACCTTGTTATCGATGCGATATCGACGCTGTTGATATATAACAACGATAACAAGGTTGCCAGGTTTGTCAAGAGGATAACAGAGCTGGCATCAGAGAGCAACGTGAACACAGTGGCATTTAGCCCTGCAACCAAGGGCGAGGAGCTGCTGAACAAGATATTCAACTTTTTTGATAGTGTCGAGAGGAGGCAGTAAAGGAGGCGATAACAGCATGATGCAATATTATCTGCTAAAATCATCTCATGATGCTGAGAGTGGCTGGCAGGCTGTTCGGGTGAAAAATGAATAAGATAATAGGGTTTTTGCTCCTGATGACAGGGGCGATCATCGCCCAAAGCCCGGTATTTATCTCAATTGAGCTTCCCAGCAGCTATCATGATGTCGTTGCCGGAGAAAACATCTGGTTCGTCATAAATGTTGCAAATCTCAGTACAGGAGAGAGCGGCAATGCGACCTTTGATTTCAGGATACTTGACAGCCAGGGAAAAGAACGGGCAACCAAATCAGTCTCAGCCCCGCTTGAAAAAACCATCATCGGCAATATCAGTACCCCTTATAATATAAGCGAGGGAACCTACCTGTTGCAGGTGACGCTTAATTCATCGCTTGGTGACTCTGTTGATGAGGCACCATTCAGTGTACTGAAGAAGCCAACACCTGCCATTGATGTCCTGGATCACTCCCTTTTTGATATCATAGTTGATATCCCGGAAAATTACAGGCAGGTAGATCCCGGCGGGGAGCTGCTGACAAGCATAAAACTGGTAAATGTGGGAAGTTCCGGCAGGATAGATGTTTTCCTCGATTTACAGATTCTCGATCCGGATAATAATGTTATCATAAACAAGAGGGAGACTGTCGCTGTCGAGACGCAGGCCAATTTCATAAGGTCGTTTGACATTCCTGATGATGCAGAGCCCGGCCCCTACAAGGTATACGCCCGCATCACATATGCTGACGGTGAGATTGCAGATTCTGAACACTCATTCACAGTAACTGCAAAGAAAGGCCCTGGTACAAGAACATATCTTTATCTTGCCATTGCTGCCATGCTGGTAGCATCTCTGGCGGTCATAACCATTTATAGGTGTGCCCCATCAATCCAGAAAATGCAGGTGAGGGCAAGGGTGAGAAATATTGTGCGCAGGAGGCTCAAAGCCCGGAAATAGAAAAGGGTAACACCGGATGTTTTTTTGCATTGAGAACTAAATCCTATCTGCCATATATATGAAAATGATCTTTGTCTTGGTCTCTATTTTCTGGCAGCTGACCCTGGAATTGAAATCAAGGTTTTTTCTCAGCTCTTTTGGAATAAGGAAATATCTTGTAGCCTCCTGCTTGCCCCTTAATGACACCTCGGACGGGAGCATGGATACATGCTCTGAGAACATGTGGATATTCTTTGTGTGGCCCTGGAGCCCGAGTGCCTCTTTATAATCCATGAGAACCTCAAAGACCATCTTTCCTTCTTTGGTCATTCTAATGCTCAGTATTGATCCCATTTTGCTGGTCTTTCATTTATAAGGCATTTTGATTATGGACTATCACCAATCTTTTTTTGTCATATGCTGGTAAATATTTTCCAGAGGCCGTGAATTAGCGGGTTAATCCATTTACACCATTATACGGTAGCGTCTCTTTATAAATATTTTCATATTTCAGGATAAAAAATGGGCATTTTTTATCCCAAAAACAGCGTGCGTTTTTTAAAGTCCAAAATAAATGTAACTTATTTTATATGGAACGGATACTCTGCTATGATAATGATTTAACTACAGCAGAGGCCATTCAGGCCCTTTTAAAGGGTGCCGGCTTTGAGGTTGAGCTGCTCGATGAGGCAGCTAACCTGACGAGCACGGTTGAGAATGGGGGTTTTGATATAGTGTTTCTTGATGCTGCCATCCCCGGTGTATCTATTCCAGATATCGTTAAGGGCCATATACAATGGGATGGTATTAGCCTGGTATTGATGAGCCACAGGCCAATCCCAAGGGATAAAATTGCAGAGTTAAAGAATGCCGGCATATCAGATATCCTAATGAAACCATTCACAAAGGAAGAGATAATAAGGACTGTTCAGAGGATTGTTGAGCAGCGTGGGCTGGCAGCGGATGTCAACAAGAATATTGAGGCCCAGAACGAAAAGCGCTAAAATAGCTATAGTTCACAGGGTTAACTGTACTTGCCTTTCCGACACCTGTTTCAAAAAAAATATAAATAGGGCACTTTTTCTTTATCGTAAGAATTGCAGCCGTATAAATATGCTGCTGCTGTTTTCATGGGGTGGTTTCAGTCAAAAGAAGGATATACACGCTCACAGGGCTGCCTCCAGAGGTCGTCGCTGTCGCATTTGCCAAATGCTCACGGAGCCCTGAACAGTTTGATAAGATTGCACAGGAGCTCAATGAAGACAAGTCAAGGAAGTTTCACGAGAAGTGGATAGTCGGCTATGGCCACAGCTCGATTGCAGAGCATGCTGTCCTCTCCCTTGCGATTGAGGGGGTATCTATGCTCGCCAGCAAGGTGATTGAGGACAACAGGCTTGCAAGCTATACAGAGAAATCGTCAAGATACCAGGTGTTTGACAGGAACACATATTATAAGCCGAAAAAGCTTCTTGATTCTCCACTCGGAAAACTGTATGTCGAAACCCTGGATTTTATCATGGATTCTTACACAGCCATGATTCCGGCGATGCTTGAGTTCTTCAGGAAAAAAAATCCGCAAAAAAAAGATGTCAGCGATGCGCTGTATAATATGAGGATCAAGAACATGGCATGCGACTCGTGCAGGTACCTCCTGCCTGTATCGACCCTTACCAATCTTGCGATGACAGTCAATGCCCGCCAGCTTGAGAACGCGATAAACAAGCTGCTTACCCACCCCCTTCAGGAGATGAATGAGATAGGGCAGGAGATAAGGAGCGCAGCGCTCAAGGTCACTCCCACGCTGGTCAAGTACACAGGCTATAACGAATACCTTGGCAAGACCTCTGAGCATCTAAAGGCATTAGCTGATGATACCCTTAAAGGTGATATTGAAAAAACAGGAAGTGTGATGTTGGTCGGATATGACCCTGATGCTGACAATAAGCTTGTGGCCGCACTCCTCTACAGGTTTTCCCATCATCCTTATGCTCAGATAATGGAAAAGGTAAAGAAGATGCGAAGTGAGGAAAAGGAGAGCATCGTTGACGAGGGGCTGAAACGCCTTGGAAAATTTGACAGGCCGCTTCGCGAGGTTGAGCATGTTAATTATACGTTCGACATCCTGATTGATTATGGTGCTTTCAGGGATATCCAGAGGCACAGGATCGCGACGCAGACCAACCAGGAATGCACTGTAATGCACGGCTACAGCATACCAGAGTCTATAATAAGCGCGGGTCTTGAGAAAAAATACAGGGAATGCATGGAGAAGGCAAAGGATGCCTTTTACAGGATCTCAAAGGAATTCCCGGCAGAGGCCCAGTACATTGTCCCGTTTGCATACAGGAAGAGGGTGCTCTTCACATGGAACCTCAGGGAACTGTTCCATTTCATAAGGCTTAGGACAGGAAAGACTGCCCATATATCATACAAGAGAGTGGCTCAGCAGATATATGAGCTCATCAGGAAGAAGCAGCCTCTGATGGCAAAGTATATCACGTGTAATTATGATTGATGCCATGATACACCAGTGTGTCTTCTCATATCATAAGATACCTGACATGCATCTTATTTTCTTTCAGTCATGGCAAAAATTTCCAAAAGCTTAATATATTCTTCCTCTATACTGCTCTTTCATGAGAGAGGGCAAGTTTTTGATGGTAGACGGCCTTGACGGCGCAGGAAAGGGAGTAGCCATAGATGCGCTGAAAGAATATTTCAAATCAAAAGACCTCAAGATATTTGACCTCAGGGAGTACTGGAAGGAGCACAATGACATCCCTGAACTTGAGCAGGTTTCTGATTATGATGTCATCTGTTCGGCTGAGCCGACATTTTCAATGGTCGGCAAGGTCATCAGGGAAGAGATAGTCAGAGACAATAACAGGAAGTACTCAGGACTGTCGACTGCGCATGCATTCGCACTGGACAGGGAGATCCTTTACAAGAAGCTCATCATCCCGGCAAGGCAGGCAGGCAAGATAATCCTGCAGGAGCGGGGCGTCGTAACATCTATTGTCTACCAGCCGGTGCAGATGGAGCAGATCCACCTAAAGGACCTGATAAACCTTCCCGGCAACAGGCTCGCGCTGAAGAATGCGCCGGACCTCCTTGTGATACTCAAGGCAGAGCCTGTTACTGTGATAAACAGGCTAAAGGAGCGGGGAAAGAAAGACCACGCAATATTTGAGAACCTGCTCTTCCAGAGGAAGCTCGAGCAGAGGTACGAGAGCGACTGGCTGAAAAAGCTGTTTATGCATTTCAAGTCAAAGGTGGTCTATCTAGACACAAATCCGCCGCTGACTGTGATGGATACAAAAGAGAATGCAGTTAAGATATGGGAGGACAATTTCGGCAGTAAGCCATCAACGGAATGATATGAATCATGCCTGCCCGGTGATCTTTTCTGCAGCCTTTGCCAAAAGCCCGCTCTTGAGCCGGATTGCCTTTTGAGGGCATACCTCATGGCAGCAGTAGCACCTTATGCATCTGCTGTAGTCAAATACCGGCTTTTTGTCTATTATTTTGATCGCATGGGCAGGGCATATTTCCATGCAATGGCCGCAGCCGATGCAGAGTTCCGGGCTTAGGGCCGGCCTGGCAGTAAACAAGCTTTTTGCAGTTCTCATGACCGGTAGCGGAACCTTGTTCACGAAGGACTTCGGGCGTCTGAAACTTTTTATCCTTGGGATATCTTCTCCGATAACAGAGATGTTTTTGATGTCTGCCTCAGCCATCCCCTGTCTTTTTGCAGCAAGGATCGTCAGTGCCCATGTATCTTTCATCCCTATGATATGAACAGCGACAGTGTCTACTGCAAGAGCGCTCCTGCCTGCAATGAGCAGGCCGAGTTTCCTGGGCGTTCCTGCTGCCGGGCCCTGGCCCTCCATTGCCACCACAGCATCCATAATGTTGAGTACAGGCTTTATTATCCTGCCCAGGTCAAGAAGCATCTCTGAGAAATGAATCCCATCCTGAAGGCGAAGGTGATAGCCCTGCTTAAGCCTGCCCGGGACACAGCCGAATAGGTTCTTCACTGCACCTGTCATGCCTGTAAGAGAGTGCGTCTTAAGCTTTGGCATGTTGATTATGGCATCGAACTGTTCAAGTTTACCTGAAACCCTGAATGACCTGATGAGCCTTGCGCTGTTGTTTTTAACTGTGACAGGTTCGTCCAGCTCGACAAGCTGCACCCCCATATCATCGCATACTTCCTTTATCCCGCTCTTTTCCGCAACACTGTCAAGTGATGCGATCGCCGGGCTGTCTCCGACGTAAGGAGATGCCTTGGCATCCCTGACCAGCCTTATCATCGCCCGCAGGACAGCGGGGTGTGTCGTCACAGCATGCTCCATGCTCTTGCCCATGAGCTGGT
The DNA here is from genome assembly GCA_964590935.1 of uncultured Methanosarcinales archaeon. Taxonomy (GTDB): domain Archaea; phylum Nanobdellota; class Nanobdellia; order Woesearchaeales; family DSVV01; genus CAYXZQ01. The sequence continues at coordinate 44,387 of CAZPXC010000001.1, read as the reverse complement.
TGATCTTTAGGAGAATCCTCTGCCCTGGCCTGACAAATTTGTGGATCCCGCCGAGGCGATCGATACATTCAACAACAGCCCTGTCAACCTCCTGCTGCCTGTAGCTGCTGCACTTCCCTATCGCGACCTCTGTTTTCATTTATGTCAGTCACTCAGTCTACATTATTTTTTCAAGTATCCATTTGGAGATTGCGGAGATACCAGCGCCGATACCTGCAGATATTGCAGGCGCTATTACAATGCCAGCATAAACTCCTATCTTTATAGACGTCTCCACCATGTCTCTCGGCGCTCCCTGCGCAACTGCCTTGTCTATTGCCTGTGTATAAACCTGCGGGAAGAACATGATACTCACGATACCTAGTATGCCTCCGACAATCCCTGATATTATGCCGGCCAGTGCCCCTGCCTTGGCAGCATAGCCTGCTGTTCCCTTTTTCTGCACCACTGTATATCCTATATATCCAAACGCAGCCAGCGTGACGACCCATCCTACCAGGCTGCTAAGCAGTCCCTGAGGCAGTATATTAAAGACAGTCATCAGCCAGCCGACTATTCCCCAGGCTATAAGGACATAGGCTGGTATCTCAATCACTTCCCAAAGTTCCATAAATTTTCCGGCCATTTTTACACCTCATGCTCCTTTTTAACATACGCTATAAGATCCGTAATTTTCCTTAGCTCAATATCAGCGTTTCTCCTGCCTCTATAGCCCGGATTGCCGTACCTTGCAAAGGCGGTTTTCATGCCTAGGCTTTTTGCTCCCCTGATGTCCCTCTCAGGCCAGTCGCCCACCATGATGCACTGCTCAGGCCTGAGCCCAAGAGCCCTTATGGCTTTCATGAAAGGCTTTTTGGATGGTTTCCTTGAGCCAGTATCATCATAGGTGATGATGGCATCAAAAAAATCATCCAGTTTCAGTGCGGATAGCCTCATCCATGCCTGGTCTCGCGGGGCATCAGAGACGACCGCAAGCTTCAGCCCATATTCCTTCAGTGCGATAAGGGTCCTCTTGGTTCCAGGGTATGGTGCAAGGAACCCGGCTTTTACTCTCCTGTATGCAAGCACAGCATACGCGAGCATCCTCGGGTCGATGCTGCCGTGCACTTTTTTCAGGAACCTTTGGAATATTCTCTGGTCCTCGATGTTTGGCATGTACATCTCCCGAAGAATCCCGACAGTCTTCTTTTTCGGCATGTCAAGCCCCGCATCAATCATCGCGTCAACAGAGGCATCGATGCAGTGTTCTTTCATCCTCATGAAATCAATCAGGGTGTTGTCAAGGTCGAAGATAACAGCTTTCATCAGAGAGAGTTATAACCTCTCTCTTAATAAATTTTGTCTATATTTCAGCTTTGTCCTAAAAGCAGGTTAGCATCGATATTTATCATGTTTGATGAAAAAATCCATCCAGCTACGCCCGGCCGTGGCTGGATTTTTTCTTTAATGTGCAGGATGCCGGCCCGAAGGGCTGCTCAACCAAAATTTGTCAATCGAAAACTGACTGCGTCAGTTTTCTCAGACCATAATTATCCCCACCTGATAAAAAACGGCGGAATAATTATATTTAATGGTGCAAGGCCGCAGGCACTCTCAGCACCGTGTTTAAGCGGCCTTGCTGCCATTATTAAAAAATTTTGTAGTGCACTATCAGAAAATCAAAATTACAGTATCGATGCTAACCCACGCGTCATCTGAGTTTTTTGATGAGGCCGATATTCCTATATCACTTTTCATTTATCAGCTTTTGGTATAACCTTGCTGACTTTCCTGCAATGGATTCTGTTGAAAACTTTTTCGAGAACTCGTGCGCTTCTTTTGAGAGCCTCTTTCGGGCATCCTCATTTTTCATGAGATAAATTATCCTGTCTGCCCAGTCAGCCAGCCTGTCCCTTGTCTTAAAGCCGTTCTTGTTGTTCATTATGATATCATCCACCCCGCTTGACTGTATCGCGACAACAGGGCAAGAGCCGGCCATCGCCTCCAGGAGGACCATCCCTTGGGTCTCTGACTTCGATGTGAATATGAAGATATCAGAGATCATGTAGTACTTTGGCAGCTCTTCAGGGCTTACCTTTCCCAGCAGCGTGACAATATCGCCCAGCCTGTTCTTATCTATGTATTTCCTGATGTTCTTTTCTTCAGGGCCGTCCCCGGCAATGAGGCACCTGAACCTGATGTTTGTCCTGTCCCTGATCTGCCTTATCCCGTCAAGCATGAAATACGGATTCTTCTCTTTCGACAGCCTGAATACGCTGATGAGGAGGATCTCCCCATCTCGTCTGTATTCTTTTGCAAGCAGCTCTGTCTCTTTCCCGCTTACATTGTAATTGTCCAGGTCGACACCCGTAGGCATGACGCTTATTGTCTTGCCGACTCCAAGGTTCCTCAGGTAAGCTTTCGCTGTTTTTGTAGGCGCTATTATGCCGTCGCAGGAATTGGCAAAATGCTTGATAAGCATATGGGGCAGTTTCCCGCCTGCTAGATCCCTGAACAGCGGCAGATAATGGTTATACTGCTCAATCCTGGTGTGGTACGTATAGACCGCAGGGATATTGCTCTTCTTTGCCAGCCTGAGCCCGACAGAGCCAAGCCAGTATGGATGATGTATGTGAACAACATCCGGCTTGATCTCCAGGAACCGCTTCTTGATTTTTGTTGAAAATATGTTTGTGACAGGCACGACAAAATTCCTTTTTTTATAACAAAACAGCGGCCTGCATCTTATCACACTGCTGTCATTCTCTCTTTTTGAATACCTTGGTGCAAACACATAAACCCTGTGTCCCTTCTTTTCAAGTCCTTTTTTAAGCCTAGCGATGGATATTGCCACTCCACCTATAAATGGAAGGTAATTGTTGGTAAACATCACGATACTTAGTTTTTTCTTTGTTTTATGCCTGTGACTGAATCTTGGGTAATAATCTTTTTTATCAATGAGCTTAGTGTATATCAGATAGATAATGAGGAACAGGATTGAAGATACCAGGATGAAATTGACATACGTCACATAGAACCATGAGTGCAGCTGGAACCATATGGTCTTCCAGAACCTCAGGAATACAGAGCTTTCTGTATCAGGCAGTTCAACAACCCTGTAATCGGCAGCATCCTGGCTTACAGTCACCTTGACGAAGTTATAATGCGCATTAGGGATATCTGAGATAGATATCCCTCCACCACCGCCTGTCGCAATATATTCTGTGCCATTTATCTGGTTTTTCTTGAACATGTCATCTGTGGATGAAAAGACAGCGGTCACATTGTATGCCCCGAACGTCCCTTTCAGGAAATCCCTGTATCCGCTGCTCATCTTATACTTCCTGTCGTGGAGTATTGAAGAGCGGTTTGAATCCTCAAAGACAGGCCTGTTCATTACTACGAATCTGTTGCTGTAGCTTTCCGAGCTCTTAAGCTCTTTTAACAGCCACACCCTCTGCCATTCTTCAGATGTCTGGCCGGATGTGTCAAGAAAGATAAAATAGGAATCGTCCAGAGCGAATGAGAAGTAATATGGCCCGAAATGGTTGTAGAAGTTCTTATACCCGAATGTCGATACCTCGTTGTTTCCAACTGCAAGGATGAACGGCTTGTTCAGTTGCTCAAGGGTTTTATACAGTGCCCCATACTTGTCCTCCCCGTAATCCATTACACTGTCTCCTGCAAAGATCACAAAGTCAGCGTCATCTTTGTTGATGAGGGGCAGTATCCTGTCATCAAAAACGTCTATCGAGTTGTCGACGTTTCCTATTACTATAAATGAATAATCTGTTTTTCTGTCCAGTCCTTCCTGTACCTTTTTTATATTTTCAGCGTTCAGGTCGTGAAAATTGGTCTCGAAGAAAAGGACATATACCTTTAGCAGGCTGAATCCGATGATGACTGCCAAAAACAGCAGCGTAATAATCTTTTTGCCTTTTTCCATGTTCAGTCAAACAGCCTGTTTTTCTCGACAAAGTCTCCGAATATCTCGTACACTTTCTCATGGTATGGGGAATAGAAAAGGTTATGCTCACCCTCATGCTTTGATGATATGACAACATTCTTTGTTTTCTTTGAATTTATCCTGCTTTCTATGATACTGTTGCTCTTGTTGTGGCAGATCTTGTCCCAGTCACAGTGGACAAATACGCTGGGAGCAGTGACTTTCGGGAAGAGTTTTTTCAGCCTTATCTTTGCCTGGCTGACGACCTTAAGCCCCCTAAGATGCACGATGGGGTAATTATATGAGCCTAACCTTGATCTTTTTTCATAATTGGTAACAGGCTTTTTCACATGCTTTATGGGGAAAAGCGGCACAATGTATCTCAGCAGGTTTACAGGAAACCTGTACCTGTATGCAGCAGAGGCGCTGAGCACTCCCCTGACAGGGTATCTGGCAGCCAGGTCAAATGCCATAAGGCTCCCTGAACACAGCCCGCCGATCACAATCTTCATACCCTTTGCTATGTCTTTCTTCAGTTCTTTCTCGATGTCATCCAGAAAATCCATATAATCCAGCCTGTCCAGGTCGCTTATCTTTGTGCCGTGGCCGACCATCCTCATTATCTTGACATTGGCATTGAATCTTCTGTGGAGATAATATCCCAGCTTGTTAAAATCTGTAGGACTGCCTGTATAGCCATGGATGAAGAAGAACATCTTCCTGTTTGGCGATTTCAGTTCTATTGTTTTTGCCTCTTGAGCAACCTTGATTGAATCCATTTTTTCATCAGCGCTATCAGCACGATAAACACTATAAGGGACGCGATGGTTAATCCAATATCCTTAAAAATGGTGGAGATCTGCTTGATGCTTCTCCCGCCGAACCAGCCAATCGTCACAGTAATTGACATCCAGATAATCATGACAAAGATCTCAGAAATCAGGAAATCTCTCCATCTTGTCTTCTTTGAGCCCAGATATATCAGGGTCATGATGCGTGTCCCGTATATCAGTTTTGAATACAGCAGGGTCAAAGCAGTATTTTTTCTGCTTACCTTGGCGATTATCCGGTGAGCTTTATTGTATAGCCCTGTAAGCTTTTCGATCCTGCGTATTTTTCGCGGCAGGCTAAACCTGCCTATTGAGAAGATTATGGTGTCAGAGATGTATTCTCCTATTGTAGTAAAAACTAGGATCCACCAGAGAGGCAGCAGCCCCATGGCAGACAGAAAAACAAGGGTCAATATGACCTCTTCACCGCCGAATATACCACAGAAGAATGTTATCAATATGCCATAACTTGAAAAAAATGGAATTAGGCTCTCTATGTTCATTTTTATCTTGTCTGTTTTGTCCCTTTTTTCCCTTCAGTCCTAAGTAATGTGGTGCTGTGCTTTTTCCTTTTGGCATAAATATAGAATACTGTCAATGCTGCCACAAACACAAGGGCAGCAATCGTTATCTGTTTTAGGTATTGGTTGATAAGTGCCTGGTTCTGGCCCAGGAAGTAGCCGAGAAGTGTAAGGACAACTATCCATATCCCTGCGCCCAGGGCAGTGTATACAGTGAATTTTACAGGATGCATCTTTGCAAGCCCTGCGGGAAATGAGATGTATTGCCTTATGACCGGGATCAGCCGGCCGTTGAACGTGGAAATGTGGCCGTGCTTCTCGAAGAAATCCTCAAGGTATCTCAGCTTATGCTCTTTCATGAACCTGAGCAGAAGCTTTCTTCCGAACCTGTCTGCCAGGAAATAGTTCAGCCATGCGCCTGCAACCGAACCCAGGATTCCGGCAGCAATGGCAGCAGAAAGACTCATCTTTCCCATATACGCGAGATACCCTGCCGGGATCATGACTACCTCGCTTGGAAACGGGAAAAAGCTGCTTTCAAGGAACATCAGCAGAAAGATGCCCATATAGCCCATCGCGCCGATGGAATTAACGAGGAATGAGATTATTGATTTGTAGATGTCCATTTGAGCAGCCATAAGCCCTGTATATTAATACTCTTTTATAAATATATACTATCCAGGCGTCGCGCCTCATGATACTCAAGGCAGTTCCTGTTATAGCAGGGCTTATTTTAGAATCCCGTAGCCGATAAGCCTGAACCTGTTGCCGATGAGCCTTGATATTGTCACTCTTGAGCCTTTTTCAGAGCATATCGGCAGCTTCAGCTTGCATTTCACGATATCATTATGGCTTGACGTGACTATACCAACAGTTGCAGCAGAATTCACGTTGAGCATGAGGCTTTCGTTCATCTTTACAGGCTCCACAGCAAGCTCATCCTTGCTGCCTACCACCCGTTCAAGAAGATGGACCTTCAGCTCCATCTCGCTTATCGTATCAGGGAGTTTGCCCTTGAGCCCTACGACTGAACCAGTAAGCTTGTCAGATTTGACAGCAGTCGGGTCAAGTGTTGTCAGGATGGCCACTGAACCGCCGGGATGCAGCTCTTTTAGAGGGATTTTCCCTGTCATGGCCGAAACAATTTTGGTCTCTATTGGTTTCCAGATCCTTTGGTTCTTCTCTTCAACTGCAAATCCAGGCTTTATCTCTATCTCCTGTCCGACTTTGAGTATCCCCTGCTTCAGGCTGCCGCCGATCACCCCGCCCTTCAGCTCTTCAATAGGTGTCCCTGGCTTGTTTATGTCAAACGACCTTGCCACAAACATGATAGGGTCCTTTTTCTCATCCCGCTTTGGTGTCGGTATATGTTTTTCAATAGCCTCAATAAGAGCGCTGATATTCACGTTGTGTATTGCCGAGACCGGGATTATTGGTGCGTTTTCATAAGGGGTGCCCTTGATAAGCTCTTTTATCTGCTTGTAGTTCTTAAGTGCCCTGTCTTCAGATACAAGGTCGATCTTGTTCTGCACGATCACGATATTTTCCACGCCGATGATCTGCAGCGCCATGAGGTGTTCCCTTGTCTGCGGTTGGGGGCATGTCTCATTTGCCGCTATCAGCAGCAATGCGCCGTCCATGAGCGTGGCTCCGGCAAGCATGGTTGCCATAAGGCTCTCATGGCCAGGCGCATCCACGAAGCTGACCTTCCTCAGTTCAGTGGCCTTTCCCCCGCATTTCTGGCATTTTTCTGATACAGTGAAGATATTGCACTTGGAGCATTTCCTGAATATGGTGTCAGCATATCCAAGCCTTATGGTGATGCCCCGTTTAAGCTCCTCAGAATGTGTATCTGTCCATTTGCCTGACAGGCGTTCGGTCAGGGTCGTCTTGCCATGGTCCACATGCCCGACTAGGCCGATGTTGATTGCTGGCTGCAAGTTCAGTTTTTTCGGGGGCATTAATTATTCTCCTTTGGTTCCTTATTCTCTTTCTCTTCTTTCCCTGATTCTTCTTTTTTTGTTTCTTCTTTCTTAGCTTCTCCCTTATCTCCCTCTTGTTTCTCTGTTTCTTCCTTTTTTATATCCTCTTTCTTTGTCTCTTCTTTCTCTTCCTCTTTTTTCTCTGCACCTTCCTTTTTTGCCTCTTCTTTTCCAGGAGCGTCTGCTTGTTCCTTCTGCCCGGCAGCCTTTTCCTGAGCACCTTCAGGCCCTGGCTGTGCCTCTTCTCCGTCAAGCTTCTGCCTGCCGTGCTTTAGAACCTTAAGATTTATCAGTGAGATCTTTTCATGGATCCTGCTTCCTGCGACAGTCTTCCTGTGCCTCATCCCCTTGGCTGTCTTTTTCATGCCAATACCCTCGACAGCAAGTATCTTCTTCCTGGCAGAGCTGACATCCTTTCGCATCGGGAAGCCACAGTAGTCGCTCCCGCCGGAGATCTCAAGCTCATAACCCGGAAGGTTTATG
>CAZPXC010000001.1:0-36636 GCA_964590935.1 uncultured Methanosarcinales archaeon | reverse complement strand
GATCTTATCGCCGATCCTCTTTCCCATCAGAGCATCAGCAGCCTCGTCTTTAATCTCCTTTGCATAGCTTTTTCCGGACTTAGGATCATTTATAACAAGTTTGAAATCAGTCATTTTTGTATCCTCCTTGAGTTTAGGCTCTGGATTTTCTGAATATTTAAAAAAGTATTGGTTTTCTTACTAAATCAGGCCGTGTAGAAATCCTTTCGCTCGTCACGGACGAGATATACAGCACTATGTGCCCCAATCGTCCTGGAGCTATGCTGTCTTACGAGACAGGTAAGCACTCGCTGGCCATTAATGGCAAGGATTTCCACACGGCCACACATGGATAAACCTTTTATATACATCCTGGTTCTTATGGGATAAAATGAATTTTCAGGACATTGCCAAGATAGAAAAGGCTGACAGTTTCCTGGATACAGCTTTCAGGGCAGCAAGGATGCTGGAAAAGCCGAAAATAAGAGACAGGGTTAAGGCAGCCAAGGCTATGGAACTTGGGAAGATGGATACAGTGAGGCGTGTGCTCACAAGGCGCCTGAGTGCGATCCTGAAGTCCTTTCCAAGCCTTGATGCTCTTCCTGATTTTTATAATGAGCTTGTAAAGGCCACGACCGACTACCCCAGGCTGAAGAAATCCCTCGGGGCTGTCGACTGGGCAGTCAAGAGGATAAATATCCTCCACAAGGGCTGCAGCCTGAAGGTTAAAAAATCCAATCAGATGGGACAGGCCGCCTCCCAGAGGACACAGTTTTATGGGAGAGTATCCTCTGTGATGAAGCAGATAAGCTTTGAGCTTGCGTTCCTTGACGATGCGAGAAAGACCATGAGGCGATATCCAGCGATCAAGACCAGCCTCTTCACAGTAACTGTAGCAGGATACCCCAATGTCGGCAAGAGCAGCCTGCTCAAAGCTCTGACAGGCGCCTCTCCTGAAATAAGGTCATATGCGTTCACTACCAAGGCCATCAACATAGGGTATCTCAGGCATGCAGGGCAGAGAATCCAGCTGGTCGATACCCCAGGACTCTTTGACAGAAGCATCCATGATATGAACAGCATCGAAAAGCAGGCCTACCTTGTCCTGAAATATGTCGCTGATGCCATAATCTTCATGATCGACCCCACAGGGAGCTGCGGATATGATGTCAGGATGCAGCAAAAGCTCCTCAAAAGGATAAGGCATTTTGGAAAGAGGATAGTTGTCCTGTACAGCAAGGCTGACCTGCTTGAGAAAAAGGAGCCTGGCAGCAGATATATATCCACAAAGACAAGAGAAGGTATTGACAGCCTTGTGACATTACTAGCCAAACATCATAAACCCGGCAGCAAGGAAGAAGATAACCAGCATTGATACGACCTTATCAAAAACCCTTGCCCTCTTCTCGATCGCCAGTGCGACGATGCTGATGCACCCTATTATCGTTATTGTGTACTGGGTCTTCCTGAAAATCATCATGAAGACGAGGATTAGTATGCACATCCCTGCAAGAAGATAGCTGAAATAATCCTTGGACCATTCGATGATGGTATCTTTTTCAACCTTTTTCATTCTTGGACAACAACCATGGATGAACACGGCATCTTGTACGATGCCCTCTTCAGCGCCATGCGGGCAACACTTAGGTTGCTCTTGTCAACTGCTGCTGTAAAAAGGACCTGGCCCTTTCGCACCTGCGCTGCAACGCCGATGGGCTTTCCGAACGATTTTTTCATTCCTGTGCTCATCCTGTCCGCACCGGCGCCTGAAGCCAGCGGATTTTCCCTCAGTATGTGGTGGGGATATATCCTTATGTGGAGCTTAAAACCCTGTTTTCCCAGGTTCTTCTCAAGATACCTGTTGGCAGCCAGCCTTGCAGACTCAATGGCATTGTGCCGAATCTGGATATATTCCCTGCTCAAGAGTTCTGCTGAGCTTGTGAACTGCTTTGACAGGTTTCCTGCCTGGAACCTCACAATCTTGCTTGAAGGGGTTGCCCTGACAAAAGAGAGCTTCTTATACTTTGATTTCCTGGTATAGGGCCTTTCCAGCTTCCTGTAAGCGCACCCTTTTCTGAGTCTTGCCATTCTTAACCAAGGTTTCCCTAATTGATATATAAAATTATCGAAACCTTTATAAAATAGCTTGCTCAGAGAAATATATTAAGATAAAAAGAGGTGCATAAAATGAAAAAAGCTTCGCTGAACCTTTCTGTTAATGCAATAGTTGTCTTCGTACTGGCCTTTGCTCTGCTCAGCGTCGGGCTGTTCTTTACCAACCTCATCAAAGACAGGATTGCCAGTGGAACCCTGAAGGCTGTTAATCTGAATGAGCTCAAGAACCCCCCTACTGCAGATATCCCGATAACAGTGCCAAATGTTGTTAACATAAAGAGAGGTAAGCAAAATTCAGAATTGGAGATCGGCTTTTACAATAGGGGCAACACAGTGGCAGCTTCAGCAACCCTGAACATATCCAAGTGCATAAACAGCACAAAAGCTGTCATGCCCGGAAACAAAATACCTCTCATCGCGTCAGACATAATCGATGTTGACTCAACGACCGGTGTCGGCTTTCCGGTGATACTGACCGAGAGAAAGCTTGAGCAGGGCACATATATCTGCACGCTTGACGTGGTGAATTCAGATACAGGCGAGCTTTATGAATCAAAGTCATTCAGGCTTGTCGTCGGGTCATAGGTGATACAAAATGAAAAAAAAACTGAGTCCCCAACAGGAATTCGAGATAATGAAGCTTGTGCTGGACAAGTTCTTGTGGCTGGGTTTTGGAATCATGGGCCTTGGGCTCTTTATCATCATCACCCAGGTTGAGAACATCTTCAAGGGCTTTGCGTTCATGATTGTCGGTGCCATACTGCTTGTGCTGTTCATGATGCTTCTTATCAGGGAATATGAAATAATGAAGTAAGGTGCTTACATTTGAACAAGCGGGCAATTGAGCTGTCGATTAATTTTATTGTTCTCTTTATTCTAGCTATGGCGATGTTTGCGACAGGGATAACCCTCACGTATAAGATATTCAACAAGGCAGATGTCATGAAGACGCATCTGGACGAAAAAACAAGCCAGGAGATCATGAACATGCTTACGCAGGGCTCTGCAAAGATAATCGTCCCTGTCATGAGGAAAACCGTCGAGCCTGGCGGCAGTGACGTCTTTGGGATTGGGATAAGGAATGATGAGGAGGATCCGCAGCAGTTCTATATCAATGTCGACTGTGATGCTGCATACAAAGCGGACAAGAGCACCATATGCGAAGAGGGCACATCTACGCCCTGCAGCAGCCATCCGTCTAACTGCAACAGCTGGCTTAGCAGTGTAGAAATGGATGCTGATAACTATGTCAAGCTCAGCAGGAAGGTCAACAGGAACGAGAGGGTCGTCGAGGAGCTGTTTGTCATTGTCCCAAAAAGCCAGGGAGCGGAGGAAGGCACTTATGTGTTCAACCTGAGGGTCTGCACCGCTAAACCATGCACTGATGAGAATATATACGGCACGACCAAGAAACTCTATGTTGTTGTTCCATAGGTAGTTCTTTCATAAAAATTTAATAGGGGTATTGTCTGCTGGCCTTTATTATCTCTGCAAAGGATTCAGGGTCGAGGCTGGCTGTCCCGACAAGAGCGCCGTCGATATTTTCCTTCTCAAGGAGGCTTGAGATGTTCTCCGGCTTGGCGCTGCCCCCGTATATTATCCTTGTCATCGACGCCGTCTGGCTGTCATACATCCTGGCAAGGGTTTTCCTGATGAACTCATGGGCTTTTTCAGCATCATCCGGCGTTGCCGCCCTGTGGTTCGGGTCGCCGTGGCTTATTGCCCATACTGGTTCGTATGCGATGACAATCTCCCTGACCATGTCTGCACCGACATTCTCCAGGCAGCTCTGGAGCTGCTCAAAGAGAAGCTCATTTGTCAGCCCGTTCTTCCTCTGCTCAGCATCCTCACCAATGCACAGGATGGGCCTGATACCATATTTAATGGCAAGCTGGACCTTTTTATTGACGATCTCGTTTCTCTCCTGGAAATGCTTCCTGCGCTCTGAATGGCCTATTATCGAGTACTGGCAGAAATCCCTGAGCATTAATGCTGATACCTCGCCTGTATAAGCCCCCTGCTCATGCACAGAGACATCCTGCGAGCCGATCTTTAGGTTGCAGTCCCTTGTACAGTCAAAGGCTGTGATTATTGAGACATACGCAGGGCATATTACAACCTCAGCGCCTTTTAGATCGCCCATGATCTGCTTCAAACGCCTGATGAACTCAGCAGCCTCATGGTTGCTCTTGTTCTCTTTCCAGTTGGCTACGATAAACGATGTTCTCATGAAGGATAGAAATCAGGATAATACTATTTAAGGATAAGTGACTACTAAACAATGATAAAAAATGGAAAGATTTAAAAATTCACCCTTATTACTCTCTCCTGGTGGGCGATTATGAAAGAGCTGATACTGATACCTGTTATCGGAATTATGATCCTTAGCTTTGTCCCTGAGCTGCTTACGATAGCTGAATCCTCGCAGCTCAAGGCTGTCAACCTTGCGGATGATATGAACAATGCGATAGACTGCGCTACAAGAGGCGTCGCCCTCGAGGAATGCAGCCCTAATCTGATGAGCTACAACTTCACCCCTGAGCTCGACAGGACCGTCGGGCTGAACAAGGAGGTGCTTGAGCTTCTTGACCAGTATAAGGATGAATACAGCAACATAACTGTTACAGACCTCGGGAACAGTACTGTTATTATTATCTCATGATTTCTATAATAAAATAAATTCCAAGAACTACTTATCTTTTCTCTTTTGTATCCTCGTCTATCCCCTTGAGTTTGTCGAGATTCTCATGAGCAAGGTCCCTTGTGCTTTCCCCACTGCCCTGATGCTCATATTGTTCATGTCCCGGGATATCATAACCTCCCACCATCTTGATATCCTTCTTGCTTTTAGACTCTTTCATAAGCTGATCGATCTTTTCCTCTGGCCTTAGTTCGGTTTCCTTCCTTAGCCTGTGGATGTCTTTTTCCATGCTGCTCAGCCTGTGGGCCTTTTTCGCGTATACCCTGCGGCGATAGACAAAATAGAATATGATGAATCCCATGATGAACAACGGGGCAAATATCTCCATGAACTGGATTGCGGGGTCCAGCCACTCGTTCTTTATGACATTCTCGAAGATGAGCGTCTTTAAGACTATCTTCTTGTCGACGCCGTACACCTCTGGAAGCAGGTTGACCTCTGCATTGTCATCCGTCACATAAGTTACTTCCCACACCTCGTTCTTCTTCAGCAGGGGTATGTGCCACATGCCTTTGCTCTCGGGCTGGACAGATATCTCGCTGAAGACGTCATTTGCGCCTAAAAATTCTTTTACATAGAGATCCTGGATATCCGCTTCACCCAGGTTCTGGAGCTGAAGCTGGACAACGATCTCATTGTTGAGGGAATACCTCAGCTTTTTCTGGATAAAGATCTTCTTGTCAGGGATGTACTGCCTGATGAAAGGTATTCTCTCAGAGTAGAGGGTCTCATTCTCATACTTCACGACGGCAGGCTCGAAGAAATCCAGGCCGAGCGAAACATTGTCGGTATATTTCAGGTCGTAATGGATCAGCCTGGTGCTGTCAGGATTTATCTTCCCTGTCCAGGTCAGCGAGTTGTTTGCCTTTCGGCTGCCATTGCCCGCGTCCAGTATCTTAAAGCCCGTAGGCAGGCTTTCAGTCAGGTTGAAGTTCCTGCTTATGGGGGCAAAATTGTTTATCTTGATATCCACCGACACCTTGTCACCAGGCATCAGGACACTTTCAGATACCGTCTTCTTCAGGTACATAAGATGCTCCAGATACTGGGTTATGTTGTCGAGGTATTCCTGTTCGTCAAGCGAGGCATTCGCGACATTAAAAAGGTCATCCTGTGTGAATCTCCTGATGAACTGGTCCCCTATCACGAGCGGCACGGTATCAGTCACGACATCGCTCGACAGCCAGTAGACCTCTCCCTCTGATGAGTTGTAGTCTATTATATCTTTCATCCATTTATCATGGGGCTTGACAACTATCTGCCCTGTATCCTCTGGAAATGTCCAGGTCTCAAGCTCATCGTTCGGGTCCCCTTCTGGCGTCTTTATGACCTTTACCGACGTGATGTTCTGGCTTAGGTCTGACGGGTTCTCTAGGCTGACAGTGACGAGCCGTCTGTTGGCTACGCTCTTGATGTCTGAGGTGTCTATGGTCTGGTTCTCGATGTCTGATTTTTTTATGTTTGAGACCATGAAAGTATAAAGATTAGCCTTGTAGTCTCGCATGGCGCTCCTCAGGACGCTGTGGTTCTGCCACATCGGGTCGTATGCACTGATCCCCCTTATCTCATAGCCAATATTTATGGTCTGGTAAGGTCCGATATATGGTATATATATATCCCACGGCTTTAAGTAATCAGTTGCATTATCTTCTACGATTGTCAATGTTCCCAGGTCGTATCCCCATTTCAGGTAGTCAAAAGAGTTGTTGAAGGGGTTGTGTATATTGAGATTGCCGTCGACCTGAACAACCCAGTATTCATCGTAGTAGCTTGTTATCTTACCTGATTCGGTGATGTTGAGCTCAAGCCTCTCCGCGCACACGATGCCAGGCAAAAGGAATACGAGAATCAGAATAAATCCGAAGAACCTGGCTTCCATAATGCTCCTCCATCAACCCTTTCTTAATTTCTTGTGGATAAAAAAAGTGGACACTAAGAGTATGATAATAACCACGATCCAGAATACGTTGACAGCCCTTATGCCCATCTTGGGCAGCGGCAGGACACTGTATTCGACTATCATGTCTTCCCTGTTCTCCCATGTTACGACCCTGAACTTCTCTGAACCCTGCTGGACGGTCGTGACCTTTGCGTCAGGTGCATAGGTAACGTGATACTTGGCTGGCAGATACAGGCTTTGCTTGTTGTCTTTGATGGGAATGGTCGTTTCCTCGATCGGCACCTTTATCTCATAGAAGAGCACGCCCTTCGGGCTGAATTTCAGGTCATAGCTGAGAAATACCTTGTACGTGAACTTCGGCAGGACCGGCTCCCATATGCTCAATACGAGATCGGTTTCCTCCTTGGTCTCCACTTTCCTGGTTTTCAGCTCTGCATTAAGATCATTTCTCGCCCCGAGGTTGCTCACCTCTGAGGCGACCTTCTTGTCCTTGCTTATCTCATGCAGCTTGAAATGCAGTTCACCCGGGATAATAGGGTTATCCCCGACATTCTGCAACACTATCTGCCTGTCGATATGAAGATTGTCCTTCTCCAGCCTGCTGTTCGTCTCGTAACTCTTGAATACGACGACCTCTCCCAACGACATATTTATGATTAACAGGAACCATACTGTAAGCATCCACAATATCCACTTGTTGTGTCTACAATTCCCCACTTGAATTGTATCCCCCTTTTTTACTCATCAAAAAACCTGTATACTATTTAATTGTTATGGTTTTGGATCATGATTGCCTGGCATTAGGGTGTATCCAGTTTCCTGTTTATCTTGTTTGTTATTATTAGGTTAGTGACATTTATCACGATGAGGAATGCGACAATGCCTACGTATATTATCTCTTTGGTGTATGTCTGAAGCCCTGTGATTACAGCGATGACAGGGGACGCAGACGCGCCATCAACCTTGAGCGGGTCGAGACCTACCACATAAAGGTCAGTGACCTTGTATGGGCCTGTGCCGTTGACATTGTAGGACACGTTCCAGCTGTAGTTTCCTGGCCCTGTCGCATCAGGTCCGTTCTTCGGGCCGAGTGATGCGTTCATCGTGCCCTTCCACGGGATGTTCCACCTGTATGACATGCCGTAGAAATCATCTCCCGGGCTGCCTACTGACTGGTTGGTCATCTGCGAGCCTGTAACACTCATGTTCCAGACTGTGAACTCGTTTGGGACAAAATCATACACTGTAACATAGGTATATTCAGGTGTCCACCCGTTTCCTATGTTCTCTACATGGATATTGATCCTGTATGAATCCTCTGCGATGTTGCTTATGTTTTTTTCGACCTGGAGCCAGTAGCCGTGGATGACATATATATATTTGATGTAGAGGTCATTTCCACTCTTTGTCGTCGAATAGTTCATTATCTGGCCGTACTTGTTTGTTATCAGCCATTCCGGCTTCATCCATACGACAGGCGGAGGATAAGAGCTGTTTGTGCCGTCTGTATAGTTAAAATACCAGTAATAGCTCGTGTTTCCCCAGTTTGTGCTTATGTTGATCTCTTTCATGGGGGATCCTGTATAGTTTACCTCAAGCAGCCCCCATCCTGTATCGTTCGTCTTGTTGCTGGGATCAAGGTTTTCCGTAACCCATAGTGTTACACTGTTTATGTCAAATGTTATATTTTTATCAGTGTTGATACGTGGCCTTATCTCCCATGTAACATTGTGGCTCAGCTCGTTTCCCGCAGGCTGGCTTATCCTTTTCTCGAAACTGAAATTGATGTCAGAAGAGCCGTTTATGTAATCCAGTGACAGGTTGGATATCAGGAAATTTGATGCATATGTTACAGATTCGACTATTGCCCTGTATGTTGCTGTAAACGGCACGCTGTAAGGGGCCCTTACCTTGTATGAGATATTATACGTCTCGTTATATGCCAGCTCCCCTCCGTTAGGCGCCCACCACCACTGATCGTTGGTATTGTTGTCATGCACATTTGCGAAATCCTGTACAGGATACAGTTCCTGAAGTGAAAAATTGAACATAGATGAGTTCCAGGCCACGCTCTGCGCAGTGATCGTGATGTTGATATTCGTTATATTTTCCTGCAGGTAATTGTCATTGGTGATGCTCTGGTTGATTGTCCAGTTATAGCCGGCAAGGACCTTCCTGTTGAAGCCATGGTCTTTGTTGATATACGTCGTTTCAATATTGAGGGGCGGATTTGCATCCGAGCAGTTCACGGAATACAAGAACGTGCTGTAGTTATTCTTTCTCAGCTCAGGGACATGTATCACTATGGTTGACCCCGGAGAGCCAGAAGTCTGGTTTCCTGGCTTGGTGCTTGACACCCATGTGAAGTTGGAGGTCATCTTGTCTGTGTTGGTGAACTGCAGGTATATGTCATAGACAGTCTCATTGCCAGGGTTGCTGATGTTAAGGGTCCCGTTTATCATGCAGTATGTGACTGATTCATTCAGGTAGAAATTTTCAGCAAATGTTGTATTCTGGTAAACAACCTCATCCATTGTGACGTTGATATGTGTGCTTGCAAAGACAGCATACAGGCTAGTTAAGAAGAATATCAGCATCAGCGTAACTTGTCTTCCCTTCATTATGCAATAATATATCCTCTTTTTACCATCAATATACTAAATGATATATTAATATTATTTTGTATTCAATTAATATATAAATGTTTCGTTTTTTTTTGTGTTTTGATTATTTCCTGTAAAACTCTGCTGCTTTTTCTGGTGATACTATGTTTATTATGGTACCTGTTGAAAGCTCAAAGCCGGCCCATTTTGCTTTTGTGAAGCGCGGAGTGATGATAAGCTGAAGATGAAGCTTTTCAATGCCGTAATGAAAATAGAAATTATAAGGGGCATTAAGCTTCTTTAGCTTTCTGAGTGTAAGGCGTAATGCCTTGGCCATGCTCAGCATCTCGCTGTCATTGAGCTCTTCAAGCCTTAAAACATGCCTCTTTGGCATGATCCAGGTCTCATAGGGGAATCTTGATGCATAAGGGGTGAAGGCTGCGATGTTTTCGTCTTCAAACACCCTCCTTTCAGAGTCCTTTTCAGCAAGGATAATCCTGCAATAGGGGCAGTTGCCTGAATCGCTGCATGCCCTCTCCTTCTCCCTGATGATCTGCGGGATAAGGTTATATGCAAGGATCTGGGTATGTGAGTGTGCAATGCTGCAACCTGCCTCCTCACCCTGGTTCTTGTACACAGAAACATACTTAACATAGGGCACTGCAGAGAGCTCTGTGATGCGTTTACTGTAGACATCAAGCACATCCCTTAGATCTTTAGCTGACAGTTCTGCCAGCTGCTTGTTGTGATCAGGGGTTTCAACGACGATTTCGTGCCGTCCGACCGCTCCTGCGTATGTATAATAATTATTATCAGTGACCAGTTCCTGTGGGCCATCTGTCTGGACCGCTGGAAATTTATTGTTAAAGACCCTTATTTTCCAGCTTCCTTTTTTATCGACCCTGTAGATGTCAGGGGGCGTCTCTGCTTCATGACCAGGGCAGAAGAAGCATGCCTTTTTATTATCTGCCTTTTCTTCATCAGCATCCTGCTGGGGTCTTTTCGCCCTGCCAGTGGCAATTATGACGTATCTGTCTAGGACATAATCTTTTCTGAGTTCCGGCATTCTCATCTCTCTATTGCTATATTGTGCGCATTTATGTAGTTTTCTATCAGAACTTTCCAGTCTGCAAACTCAGCAAGCTCCTTTGCGCGCATTTTCTGCTCAACCCTGTCTTTATGGTTAAGCTTTGTATAGTTGTACAATATATTTGTAAAATCCCCAACAATATCAGCTTCGGGCCTGTTGAACCTGTCAAGAATGAATATACCCCCCTTCTTATCATTTATCTTGCCCCTGATGAACCTTCCGAAACCTGCCAGGTCAGAGGTAAGCGAGGGCACTCCAAGCGCAGCACTCTCGAGAGGGGTATAACCCCATGGCTCGTAATAGCTCGGGAAGATACCCATATGGCATCCCTGTATCGAGTCATAGTATTTTAGGTCAAGCAGGTTGTCATTGCCGTCGAGATAGACAGGGTATGATATCACCTTGACGAAATCCTCTTTTCTGTTTAGGAGGCCTGATTCCCTGAAGCCTTTTATTATCGCGTCATCCTCCTCATTGAATAAATAGTGCGTTGAAAGCTGTGGGCAGCCCTGGCGGGCAAACATAATCTTGTGTTTTTTCGTCTCCAGGAGAAATTCCCTGTCAAACAGGGACTCAACCTTCATGTTCTTCCTGAACATTATGTTGTTTATCAGCCTGCTCTTGAAATCTCCCATGTTCCTGTCGACCAGTTCCTTTATCTGCTCGTATTTTTCCTGGGACTGGAGCAGCTCTGTCTTTATCCCGTTGACTCCCATAGGTATCCAGAAAAAAACGACGACTGTCTTTTTGGAGCCCTCTTTTTTCAGCTGTTCATTGAGCTTTCCAAGTGCCTTTATGAACAGGTCGATGCCCTTGTTCTTGAACTCATATCTCCCCACTATAAAAAATATCAGGCTCTGCTCAAGGTCAAATGTATAGTAAGGGAAAAAGTAGTATGCGAGAAAATCCCTGATGACATCCCTTGACTGCCTGTGCTTGATCGAGCATTCCTCAAAATTTGGGAACTTATCAATATCAAGGCCGTTGAGGAGCAGCACATCAGCCTTCCTGCCGAGTATCTTCTCAGCCTCTATCGACGTTATCTCGCTTACAGTCGTAAATACGCTCGTGTTATGTGCACAAGCCCTTTCGGTAAGAAACTTGTCGATGACATTGATGTTCCTGGCCTCTTTTTCAGGGTCCATTGTGTCCAGCATTGAATACAGGTCCAGCCCGTTGCCGGCGAGAGCCCTTCCAAGCATTGTAGCGTGGGTGGTAAAGACGGTCTTTATCCTGCAGTTTGATGATTTTAGGTATAATAGCGCAATACCTGCGAGCCATTCATGGAAATGCCCCACAATCTTCTCGTTTTTGTATTCTTCCGAAATATGCTGGAGCAGCTTTCCGACGGCATAGGCCCATATCATCGGCTCCTCATAATCCCAGTGCGAATAGAGGGTGTCTATCTGGAACGATTCCCAGAGCCATTTTTTTATATCATTCTTGTTAGGGATTATCTTCTGGAAGTTCACGAGTATTACATACGGGTCCCCCTTGATCTGCCATTTGCCAAAGTAGCAGATTATCCCTTCCCTCTCCAGGATGTCAAACACACGCTTCATCCTCTCAGGCGGGACTGTCTGCTGTGTCTCCATCTTTGCCTTGTCAGGAAAATACGGCCCGATGAGAAAATAACCAGGATAATGCTCTTTCATCAACTCTACCTTGGACTTGACAACGGTGTAGATTCCCCCCACCTTGTTGCATACTTCCCAGGAGACCTCAAAAAGCATGTCTGCTCTTGGCTTATCCATGGGGTTTTTTATAGGCAGGTAGTATAAATACTTTTAACACCACTATGCCATGATAAATAACATTTTAACAACATTTAAAAACTCCGTTTCATCCTCTGCTATCATGGATTTCCAGAAAATCACGATCATCAAGCTACGCAAGCCCATAAAGAAGGACATAAATGAGGAGCTGCAGTGGTTCGGAAGCTCTCTTGGCCTGTTCAATCTCAGGGATAAGGACAAGAGCTGCTTCAGGCTGTTTATCGAGCTGCTAAAAAACACAAGGTTAAAGAAAGGGCTTACCAGCGACGAGCTTGCATACAGGCTGCATCTGAGCCGTGGCACAGTGATCCACCATATAAAGAAGCTCCAGGGCGCGGGCCTCATAGTCTCGAGGAAGCAGAAATACTATTTAAGGGTTGATAATCTCAACTCTCTTATCTCAGAGATAGGTAAAGATTTTGAGAGGACCCGGGAGGACCTTCTTGACATCGCCAGGGATATAGACCGCAAGCTCGGTTTATGAAATATTTAATGTATTTTTCTGTGATTGCACATTTTCTTTCAAGTGCAAGAAGCAAGCCCGAAGGGCAACTCTAACAGAAATTTTTTTCATGGCGCTGGTTCGGCAGGCACCTACAGTGCCGTGTTTAAGCCGAACCAGCCGCCGTGTATGAAAAAATTTCATTTGCACAATCAAAGAAAAATCAAAATTAGAACAATGTGTTTAAGCCGAACCAGCAGCCAGTGGATGGAAAAATTTCAATGGCACAATAAAGAAAAAATCAATGTCAAGTTGGTAATATTACTTAAAAAGACCATAAAATATAAATAGTATGAGTTTTATTTATTTTCCAGATATATGTTTCATTCGTTGTCCTGCGGGGGCCATGGATGAAAATTATGTTGAAAAAAAGGGGTTGAAATAAATGTTTAAAACTAAAGCAGACCTTCTTGTTGAGTTCCTGGAGGCAAAGAAAGAGGTTTCTGTCGAGGAGCTGAGCACGCTTCTTGACACGTCCAAGGATGTTATCCATGCCTATGCGCAGTATCTTGACGAGGCAGGCATAATATCCATGAAGTTTAGCCCTATGGAGAAGCTCGTGTTTCTCAAGAATCCCGAGACTGGTATCGAGTTCAGGGACGAGAAGGAGCTCATAAACAAGATAAGGATACTCCTGGAGGTAAACAACCTCAAGGCCATCAACAAGCTCCTTTACGACCTGTATACAATCTCAAAGAACACCAGGGACGAAAAGCTTGAGGTCATGTACAAGAAGGCCTATGATTTCTTCTATGATTACCTGAAGAAGATGAAGATAGTGGAGATGCCCTCTGAGCAAAGGAAGAAAAAGGTCAAGGAGCTCATCAAGGAGGTTGACAATTACAAGATACATGCGGGCAAGTTCATAATGTATGTCAGGGTCGTAAAGCAGGAGTTTGAGCTTGTTCCTTATTATATCCTCTCGTTGCTTGAATACGGCAGGGTTACAGAGCTCATCCTTGAAAAGGTAAAGGAGGAGATCGTGAGGACCATCAGCCTGAGGACAGTGCCCCAGACCGAGGACGAGGAAGCTAAGATCGATTCAGAGTTCAAGGAGAAATTACAGAACAAGCTCTCGTTTCTGTTCCCTGAGATTCCCGAGACCAAGATTGTTGCGTTGACAGAATACATAAAGCTTACCACCCTCGGCCTTGGCGAGATCGAGGTTCTGCTGAGGGATGCCAATATTGAGGAGATTGTGATAAACAATGCGAATGAGCCTGTTTGGATATATCATAGGAAACATTCCTGGCTGAAGACCAACATCCTGCCCAAGTCAGAAGAGGTGATAAAGCATTATGCATCGCTTGCCGGCAGGGTGGTCAACAAGGATATAACACTCCTCAATCCGCTCCTGGATGCGCACCTGAAGACAGGAGACAGGATAAACGCCACCCTTTTGCCTATATCGACGAAAGGTAACACGATAACGATAAGGAAGTTCGCTACGAAACCCTGGACAATATCGCATCTTATAAACAACAAGACCCTTGACTACGCGATATCTGCGCTGATATGGTTTGCGATACAGTATGAGCTGTCTGTCCTGATTGTCGGCGGCACAGGAAGCGGAAAGACCTCGACGCTCAATGTTATCAGCAATTTTTTCCCGCCCAACCAGAGGATAATATCTATAGAGGACACAAGAGAGCTGGTCCTCCCTGACTCTCTGCACTGGATTCCTCTGCAGACGAGGCTTGCAAATCCAGAAGGAGAGGGTGAGATAAGCATGCTTGACCTTGCAGTCAATTCCCTAAGGATGAGGCCTGACAGGATAATTGTCGGCGAGATCAGGAGGAAAAAAGAGGCAGAGGTGCTCTTTGAGGCAATGCACACTGGCCACAGCGTGTATGGCACGCTTCACGCGAACAGTGTGACCGAGGCTATAATGCGGCTCACAAACCCACCCATCGAGCTTCCAAAGATCGAGCTCAACTCCATTTCACTCCTTATTGTGCAGAACAGGAACAGGAGGACCGGTGTCAGGAGGACATTCCAGGTTGCCGAGATCCTTGAGTCAGGCGACGCCAATGTCCTTTACGAGCTGGATGTTGCAAAGGACGAGATGAGGGTGGTCAACAAGCCGCGGCGTATTTATAAGACCCTGAAGCTTTTCAGCGGACTGAATGAGACACAGATCAAGGAAGACATGAAGGAGAAGATAAGGGTGCTGAAGTATCTGGTGGATAAGAACATAGATGATGTGCATGAGATCGGCTCAATCGTGAGCGATTATTACACAAACAAGGATTTCGTGTTCAAGAGCCTGTTTGGCCGGAAGTAGGATATCACAGTAAAAAAGGCTGGTGAGAAAAATTTTTCGGATCTTGAGAGACTTTGTAAACAGGATTTATCCTGACCTGAAAAAGGACCTTTACATAAGCAATATGAACAAGACTCCTGAAAGGTTCATCAACCTGACAGTTATTATGACTTTTCTCATGAGCGCGATATTCATGGTCCCAATAACCTGGTTAATATTTCTTCTTGATGTGAATATGCGGGTACTGTATATCACACTAGTATCTGTTTTCCTGATTATCTTCTGCTTCCTGGTGATTCTCAAGGTTCCTCATTTCAACGTGCAGAGGATAGGCAAGAAGATCGAAGGGGAGATTGCTGTTACAGGAAGGCGGCTTCTGATCCAGATCGAATCAGGGAAGTCGCTTGCCAACTCAATAATAGATGTGGCAAAGCACAAGAAGGAATCCAGCAAGTCGCTGGAGAAGGTAGCTTATGAGCTTTATATGGGAAAGCCACTTGAAAGGGCCATCAATGAGGCGATCGACAACACGCCGTCAAAGACCTTCCGGAAGATATTCATCCAGATAAGGAACTCCCTGAGGACAGGCTCGGACCTTAAGCATACCCTGAAGGCGTCACTGGAGAACATCACAAGGCAGAAGACAGTCGAGTTTGAATCTTTTGGAAAGAAGCTTAACACGCTTGGCCTGTTCTATATGGTGTTCGGTACGATAGCGCCGTCACTTGGAATCGTGGTCTTTGCAATCGTGCTGACAGTGCTGAACATTCCTATAAAGCTTCCGGTGCTGTCTTTCTTCCTTTTCCTGATACTGTTCATCCAGGTGTTTTTTGTGGTGATATTTTCGAAGATGAGGCCGGAGCTTGAGATATAAGATGCACAAACACAAACAATCCAGAAAAGAGGGCGACAACGTGCTTATTAGCTTCGGCAAACATTTCTTCCCATCAAGGCAGATGGCAAAGCTAAGAAAGCTTTTCCTGCAGGCAGGCTACAAGGAGCTACCCTACAGCAGGATTTCCATCACTTTTTTTACAACCCTGCTGATCGCTGTTTTCTGGTATGTATATATTGTCATCGCAAGCGGGATGCGCCATCTTGGGTGGATATTCATCCTTGCAACATGCCTCATGTTCATCATCATATTTGAGATAGTGCTGCTGTTTGCGTCATTTGTTGTGCTTCGCTTTTATCTTTCAGTAAAGATATTCAACAGGGTGCAGAGCATCGAGCAGAACCTACCGCTTTTCCTGAGGGAATTTTCGACCAACCTGAAGGCCGGCCGGGAGTTTGTCGACGCCCTGGAGGATTCATTGACCCCTGAGCTTGGAGCACTGAACGATGACATTGCGGACATGGTCGTTAGGATAAGGAGCGGGAAGATGATTGAGCATGTGCTCAAGGAATACACCCTTAGATATGATTCCTATGCGATCAATGAGTCCTTTGAGATTATCCTTGATGCATATACAGGCGGGGGGGGCCTGTCCGAGATCATCGACAAGATAGCCAGCAACCTTGATGTCATCCATTACCTCAAGAAGAATGCTGTGGCAAGCGTCTCGAACTACATAATTTTCATGACCATCGTCTCCATCGTGATTGCACCATTGCTCTTCGCCTTATCCCATAACCTCTTGTGGCTTGTTGAGAGCCTGGTCAGCAGGGTTTTTTCAACAGGATCGTCTGCATATGTTTCCAGCTTTATCCGCCCCCTGGACATAAGCTTCTCGGATTTCAGGATATTCTCAGCGATAGGAGTGGTCATAATATCCGGGAGCGCAGCCTGCATAATTGGGATAATCAGGAGGGGCAGTTTCAAGGGAGCAGCAGCCCTTGTAGTTTTTTACTCAGCCCTGTCACTTGCTGTGTATTTTATTTCACTGATGGTGCTAAAGGGGCTTTTCACTGCGCTTTTTACGCCAACACTATAAGGGGATACTTATGAGCTTTTCGATAAGGACCAGGAGCGAGGATTATATACTTCACAAGCTTATCGATGATATTTCCAGGCTGAACAACCAGGTGAAGAACCTTTATGAGCAGCAGTGCATAAAGGCTGAGGTAAACAAGGGCATTGTCCACAATATAAAGGAGCTTGGATTCAGGTATGCTGAGCAGCTGAAGAAGGAGAAAGATAAGATCCTGAGCCTTATCGAGCAGCAAAAGCTGTCGGTGAAGTCCATCTCAAAGCTCATGGACAAGATTCAGCACCAGCTTAACCTGCTGATACATATGGAGCAGGCCTCGCTTGTAATCCATACGGGAGTGAGAAGGGACGACCTCTCAGAGATGGTCGATGTCCATACGATGCCCTTTGAGAAATTCAGGAAAGAGGTCGAGCAGGTCAAGATGCTGAGCTCATCCTTTAAGATACTCAGGGTTGAGCTTGAGAAGCAGAAGGAATATATAACCTCGTTTGACCTTGATTCGACTACTGATGAGCATTATTTCTTCAAGAGCGAAAAATACGAGTCGCAGCTGTCAGAAGAGGAGATCATCAGCATCTCACAGCTCAGGGAATTCTGCAATGACCTCAGCGCAATGATCAATATGCGCCTTCATCTTAAGACATCGTCTGCCACTGAATCAGACAGGGTTGCATCCATCATTGTCAATGAGCTGAAGAGGATAAAGATCAGGAAGTCCTTTTTTTCATTTTCAGTGTACCGCTTTGTAAAAAGGATGGTTTCAGAAAATGTCAGTTCAAAGAACCTCAGGAGGCTGATTGTTTTCCTTATAGTCTTTCTTCTGTCCCGGCTCAAGAAGTTCAGGATGAGCCTGTACTATGCCCAGCTCAGGACAGCTGTGATCATCTATAACCTGCTGGGGCACCAGGGCATCAAGGGAAAGCAGAGAGACCTGATAACAGGTGCAGCCCTGATAGCGAATCTCCATGAGCTTGATCCTGCCATCCTGAACAAGGGACAGGTCAGCGAGCTTAGTGACGAGCTGCAGATAATAAAGAACTATTACCAGACAGTAAACCAGATATTCAATGATGAATTCACATTTGTCAACAGGATAATCGATGAGTACCATAAATCTAATTCTGAGGACCAGGAGCCGAGGCTGCCATGGGTTACCAGGGGTGGAGACCTCATAAGCCTTGTATTTGATTTTGACAAAGAGCTGCGCGGATGCAATTATAGCCCTGAAGAGGTAAGCAAAAACAGGGACAACATCCGGAACAGGCTGGTTGAGAAGCACAAGGATTTTGGCAGCGAGATAGACTATCTCATCAACAACTGGGGCAGGCTGCTGGATAAAAAGCTCCTTATGGAGCATTTATAGTGAAATACCTTAATGTGGCTTTTTCTATACAAGAATATACAAAAAATAACCTATGTTAATTAAAACACCCAAAGATTTATATACTTATTGTCATAATTTTTTTGTATGGGACAACAAGAGGTGTACAATTTTTTAAAGGAGCACAAGGGGAAATGGTTCACCTCCAAGCACATAAGCAAGGAGACCGGCGTTTCCATCGGCTCTGTCACCATGAGCCTTAAGAAGCTCAGGAAAAGCCAGCTTATCAAGTACAAGAACACAGGGAAGAGGAACGAATACCAGTATATGTACAAGTAGCATTTTCGGGTCCTGTTATTTTCTGTTGCTTAAATGGATTATTCTTCATATGGTTGTTAGCCCGAATTCTCAATTTCAATGTAAAAGAGTTCTAGAAATGAGCTTGCATATACATATTATTGAATACCTTGTTTTTCCGCAAATTTTATAAATCATAAGTTTCAGAAATATATAAGAGGTTCATAAAACCAACAAACGAGGTGAAAAAATGAGAAAAAAGGGGCAAATCACTATGGAATCGCTTCTTCTCTATGGTGCTGCCATCCTTGTTGTCTTGCTTGCGATTGCTGCACTGACATATTTCGGTGTGCTTGATCTGGGAAGGTTCCTGCCTGAGAAATGCAATTTTGAGGGCACAGGGATCTTCAAGTGTGAGGAGTGGAAGGCAGATAGCAGCGGTGAGCAGATCCAGCTTGTCCTGAGCAACAAGGGCACAAAGAGCGTGGAGATAGACCAGGCAGTGTTTGAGGCATCAGATTCAGGAATGGCAAGCGGATGCGATACTGGCTCAGGGCTCGGATTGACTATCACACCGGGAAGCACAGGCCAGATTGACATACCATGCTCAAACTGGAACGTCGATGTAGGTAAGAGGATCGGCGGCAAAGTGACGCTGACGCACAAGTTTTCCGGCGGAACCCTGACAACAAACACTGTTGGAGACATAATGATAACAGTATCCTAAGTGGAGACTTTTTTTTTATTTTTTTACAATCTTTTCGAAAAATGCACGGCACTAAATCTCAAACCGCCATGGAATTTACACTTTTGATAGCTGCGTTGCTGTTCATCTTTCTTCCTGTGTTCTATTTCCTGGGTGACTACAGCCTTAAGTCCAGCTCAGACATTGCAGGCTCTGAGGTGAACAAGATAGGCCAGAAGCTTGTTGATGAGTCAAGGGAGATGTATTACATGGGGCTTTTCAGCAAGGAGATCGTCAGCCTCAACATACCTGAGAGTGTCATCGACATGAGCACCATAATCATCAACAATTCAGGCAAGCTTGAGTACTACTTGGTTATAAGCACGAGCAGCGCTTCAGGCCGGATGAACGTGACATTTTCAAGCGAGGTTCCGCTGGTTACGTACAAGCCTTGCTATATTGACAACCAGATCTCTTCATCATGCAATCCCGGTGTTGTAGACTGTTATAGGTGCCCATTCGATAACAGCAACAAGTTTTACGGTCTCAAGAGCTTCAAGCTGGAAACAGTGAGCTGGAAAAACAGTTATGCTGTAAACATCACGCAGGCTGAGGGATGGTAGGATGAGAAGGTCCCAGTTCACCCTTGAATTCATGATGATATTTGTACTGGCATTCTTCATCTTTCTTCTTCTGCTTGCTCTCATTGTGAGAATGGCTGATCAGAACAGGACTGCGACAGAAAAAAAGAAGATTGAGCTGCTTGCGGATACTGTGAAGAATGACCTCATGCTGGCGTACCAGAGCGGCCAGAGCTTTGAGACGCAGCTCAGCATCCCGGACAACCTGGACGGCTCTGATTTCGAGATAGAGATTGACAATGGTGCAGATATACTGTATGTAAGTAACCCTTCGATGAATGTGTCTGTCTTCAGGAGCATACCTGATGTAAGCGGCTGCCTGAAGAAGGGCTGCACGCATAACATATCAAAGGAGAATAACGTGATTCAAATTGTTCCAATATCGCCGTGCACATGCTAGAAAAGGCCAGATTGCGAGCCTTGATATAATACTCAGTGTAGTCGCCTTGTTTCTTTTTATCGGGATAGTGATAGCTATCTTGCCCATGATCGGCGGCAGTACTGAGCCAAAAGAGACCTATGGAGGACAGGTCTTCATAAACATAGAAAATATTGGGATTGACAGGCCAGCCAGCGCTTTTTTAGCTGGTTACAGGGTAGATGAGAATAAGCTGGACAATTTCTCAAACAGCTCTTATGATGATATCGAGGGATTTGTATTAGCAAATTCTGATATTTTTGCGCCGGAATCAAGCGATTTCTGCATGTTTTTTCAGCCCCTTTCACCATTCAACGGCTCGAGTTCATTTGGCCGGACCTATGACTCACCGGATCATACAACAGCATCAAAAGAGCGTTGCAACCCTTCAGACCCATGTCAAAATTATGCCCAGTCTTTTGTTTATGCGAGGCCTGTCTTAAGGAAGGGAAAGATAACAAAGCTTTATGTGGTCGTATGTAAATAATCCCTTTTTAGAATTTAAACAAAATTTATATAACATAAAAAACAGAGCTTAGGAAAATGGGAAAAAAGAGGTTTAAGAGGGGATATTTCTATACCCTTGATGTAGTGTTTGCAATAATAATCCTGGTCATCGGCCTGCTGCTTGTTGCAGGGAGCTATTTTTATGCTCCGCAGAAGGTGAAGTCTGAGGCTCTGGCCAACGACATAACCGGTGTTCTGGGTTCAACGCATATATACGATGTATGTAACGATATTGATTCATGCGACTGCAGCTATCAGTCGATCAGGGACCTCTGCAACGAGAACCCGAGCCAGATAAAAAATCCGGATATTACACTTCTTGAGTTTATGGGCCAGCTCTATCATGATAACCAGAGGGAAGCTATACAGGATATAGTGAATGAGACAATAGTCAAGTCTTATGTGCTTCCCCCTAATTATGACATGCAGGTCGTGCTGTTTGACCCTAAGACAGGCGATCTAGAACAACTATACCCACTTGTAACATGAAAAAGGAATATTGGTTTTGGATTATTGCAGTCATGATCATCTTGTTGTCAAGCAGTTATATAATCTATAAGCTTGTTGAGGTTTCATCAAAGCCGAAAGCTGAAACACATATACTGGACCAGCAGATTTCGAGCCAGAAACAATCTACCAAAGAAAAGACACCCATGGATGATACAAAACAAACTATTACCGGGGAGCCGGTTGTGGTCGTAAGAGATTTAAAGCCGCCTACTAAGAGATCAGAGCCAAAACCTGATGTTAACAAGACAATAGAAGATATCATCACCGGGAAAACTGACGAGACCCCGGAGGAGCTGAACATGACATACGAAGAAGCGGTCAGGAAGTATGTATATAATTGTCACTACATGTCTGAGCCGCAGGACAGATTAAGCTGTATCGAGGCTTATTATTCAAACAATGATGAAGATTATGTAAGGCAGAAAGAGGAATGTGAAAAACTTGATGCTGATGAGAAAGATGGTTGCCTGGATGAATTTTATTACAGGATGGCGCGTGAAAAAACAGATATCTTTTGTGAAGCAATAATGGATGCCGGACTGAAAAACGAATGTCGGGGTTCAATAATATGAAAGCAGACAATAATATGAGGTTCATATTTATTTTTATGCTGGTTGCTGCTGGCATCTCCATGAGTGTTTCAGCGCAGATGACCATAACCGAGTTCAATGCTTCTCTGAGTTCGATAAACCTATCATATCCCTATGCTTACACTTCCAATGAGTATTTTATCAGGCTGCCTGAGGGAACAGTCTCTGAGGCAAGGATGAGGATCCAGGGCCTTGATATTTTTGGCCAGGCGATACTTCCTGCAGATGTCATGCTGGTAACCGACGTTTCCGGGAGCATGGGAAGCTATAACAAGATGAATGATGCAAAAGCAGCAGACATAAGCTTCCTCAACAATGTTAATCTTAATTATATTCATATGGGCCTTGTTCATTATTCAGCCTGGGGCGCCGAAACAGCCAGCCAGCTCAGGACAGGCCTGGACATCCATCTGACTGATGATGGCTCAGCCCTTGAGTCTGAGATAGATGACTACTTTGCAAACGGTTATACCAACATGGGAGGAGGCATGGAGCTTGCGATGGATGACCTGTTGGGCTCATACGCACAGGACACTGACAGGAAATATATGCTGGTCATGACTGATGGGATCGCCAATTGTTATCCTTATGACTATAGCAATTATGATCTTACAGACACCAGTACCGGCTATTGTATCGATAATTCTAATGGTCGTACAAGGGGTGCAGATTATGTCAGGTACATCGCCGAGCAATGTAAAGAGAACAATATAACGATATTCGGGATTGCTTTTGGCAGTGATGCAAATACAGCACTCATGCAGGAGATCTCGAGCACGACCGGCGGGCAGTACTACTTTGCACCGGATGCAGCCACTCTTCTATCCATATACAACCAGATAGCACAATCGATAAGCTACCAGGACTTTCCGACTCCAAGAATATCAAGTACAGACCCTGTCAGCATGGATGGCTGGGAATACCCAAACCAGTATTCCCTGGATACTGTATGGGATGGCGCAGACTGCGGCTCTCCCCAGGCAGTATGTATCGATTACAGGGCATTTCTTCAGGCAAATATCGATGCCTGCAACGCATACCCGTGTGACGTGCTGTTTTCCGCCTACTCCTCGACATTCGGGCAGTTGACACTATCTGACCTCTATATTGAGATAAACGAGCCGCCTGTCGGCAACTTCCCGCCTTATGGGAACTGCCGCTCAGAAAACCTGGTGTGCGGTGATACCAATGCCACGGTTGATATCGATGATGGGTCGATAATACAGGACCCGAATGATGACCTGGACACCCTGACATGGACCTATGAATATTCACTGGTTTCCTCAGGAGGCAGCCATTTCCTTGTAAATTCCGACTTCGACACAACCAGGAGGTTTATTGCGACAGTTGATCCGGCATTTTTAGAGGATACCTATTGGGAGGTGTTTCTCTTCAATGTATCAGACCCATGGGGCGAATCCACAGAATCATGTGTCAATGTGAGCTATGAAGGTTGCATGTCTAATATTTGCGGGGATAATAATATAGGTACTGGGGAAGATTGCGATGACGGCCTAGATGGCAATGGCATTCCATGCTCGCCGCCCTACGGCAGCTCATGCACCTATTGCTCAGTCTCCTGCACCAACATCACGCTTGTCGGGGAAGGTTGCGGCGACGGCATATTAAACGAAACATATGAGGAGTGTGATGACGGAACAGGTAATGGTGTTGCCTGTACTCCTTCTTACGGCAGCTCATGTACCTATTGCTCAGCCTCCTGCACCAATGTTACTGTAGCTGGTGCAGGCTGTGGAGATGGAACTATAAACGGCGATGAGGAGTGCGATGATGGCCTAGGAGGCAATGGCGTACCATGCTCACCTATTTATGGAGGGTCATGCATCTACTGCTCGGATGCATGCAAAAATGTTACAATAGCTGGTGCGAGCTGCGGCGATGGCACAGTAAACGGCCCAGAGGAATGCGAGCCCTCTGATGCAGGAAGCTGTTACACAGGGAACTGCTATCCGCCAGGCAGTGCACTTGAATGCCGCTGTGTCCAGCCATTATGCGGTAATGGTGTGGTAGAATGGGGGGAGGATTGCGACACCAGCGATGCATCTGCATGCTCGTCAGGCTCCTGTTACGCACCGGGCACACCAGATGAATGCAGCTGCGTGCCTGATTCCGGTGGTCCAATATGTGGTGATGGTAACATAGACCCGGGCGAGAGTTGCGAGCCCAGCGATGCATCTGCATGCTCGTCAGGCTCCTGTTACGCACCGGGCACACCAGATGAATGCAACTGCGTACCTGATGTAGGCGGTCCGTTCTGTGGCGATGGGAACATAGATCCAGGAGAGAGTTGCGAGCCCGGCAATGCTGCGTCGTGTGCATCAGGCGCCTGCTACTCTCCCGGCACTCCAGATGAATGCCATTGTATACCTTCTGGATATACTGCAGAGACCCATCAGCAGTTCACGCTGAAAAATGTCGATTTTCAGTCTGTGGACCTTTACAAGTATGTTGAGGATGCAGTCTGGGATGACGAGACAAAGGTCCATCTCCTATCATGGAGTCCTGACCCGCCCAGCAACCTGGATCTTGAGTTCGGCACCAATGTTGTTAAGGCAAGGGTAAAGCCTGACTGGACCGGCTGGGAGGAGGTAGGGTTCGTGATGACAGACGGGGTATATGAGAGGACAGTCTATATAAATTTCACAGTCCTTGATGTGCCTGACTATGACATGACGACCCAGGATACAAGGCTCCTTGTCGCCAAGGGCAAGCTAATAACGAACTACTATGAGGACGGCCTCATCGGAGATGTTGCTGAGTGGGGGCCGTATATCATCACGATCAAGGTATGGGAGAAGAAAAGATGAACAAGAGAGGTATTTTTATTTCACTGACTGCAGTGCTCATCCTTGGCATCATCATCTTTGTCCTTGTGTTTCGCGGGGAGGAGTCTGCACAGAGCAGCAGTATCGACATCCAGTATGCAAAACACAAGTATGCCGCAGACTACATAAATGACCTGGAAAAGATATACCTGCCTTCTCTTGTGTCAATTTCAGAGAAGTATGCGCTTGTCGGCATTTCCACCAATATAAACAAAGAGATAGCAGACCTAAAAACTAATCTGACGTATGCTGTGATGACCGGATTTGTCGATAACACGACGACACGTGTCATGTCTGACAATTACACCCTGCCGTATCTCAGAAACAGGACATTTGCCTTCCTCCCCAGCCCTATTGAGTTTGAGAATTTCAGCTTTAAGGTGGTATCTCTTGAGCAGAAGGACAGCGATATAATTACAGTGAACAGCACTGTCAGCTTTTCAGTGGTCTCAGAGGGTGTCAAATGGGCAAATACGGTGAATTATTCGACAGACGTCTATCTCTGGGGGATTTTCAGCTGGGAAGAGGGAAGGCTTATAACAAAAAAATGGGTAGGGAACAGTTCAGTACCATGTGTGCTTGAAACCATGGACGGCTCTGCTTCCTGCTCAGGTGTTTCTGGCCTCTGCCCTCTTGACGGGTGCACAGGAATATACTGAACAAGCCCTTGTAACTTGACACTCTAAAGAATAAAAAATGGGGCCGCGGAGACTTCCAGGGTCTTGGCCATGCTGCTGCCAAAGACCTTTTGAACTCCGGTTAGAAGCTGTCCGTCTCATTGATGGAAACATGCGTTTCCTGCTCAACGAACCCCGAGCTCCAGTGATAATTGCTTCCGGCAATCCAGCGAATAGCCAGATTCGCGCGGACCAAACTACACTACGGCCCCATCTAACGCCTGATTTAGGGCATCTTGTTCAGTTTATCTGATGATTTATTAGTGTGAAAAGTTTGTCATTTTTAAAGCTATTGGCTGATATAATATCCAATTCAAAGACTTGATGGTTTTTTCCGTTTGTATTTAAGGCTGTGTAGAAACCCTTTCGCTCGTCACGGACGAATCAATGGCATTTCATGCCAGAATCGTCCTGGAGCCGTGTTCTCTTACGAGACAGGTGAGCACTCGCTGGCCATTAATGGCAAGGATTTCTACACAGCCGTATTTAATCAACATTTAAATATTCATCCAGAAAACCTTCCTATATGAACATCAGGAAAAGCCTCAGTGCTCTTGAAGAGCAGGTATCTTCAGATAGTCTTTACTGGATAAAGGCAGAATACGCAAAGCGGGCGATAAAGCTTAATGCCATTGTAAGCAAAAGATTTGCATTCAATCATTTCTTAACAGCTGAATCAATGTCATTATTATACCCGAACAATGATTTTTATAGGAGGCTTAGGAGAACAGAAGTCAGAGGCCAGGTGAACGGTTCAAGGAGAAGGCATCTGCTCGGCCAGACGCGGGTCAAGCGGGTTATCGGTTATGATATGTACTATAATGCGATTGTCCCGTATTCAGAGCCCGGGGTTTTTATGACAGAAGTTCCTGATGATTATAGGAAACACCAGAAACGGGTGATACTGATAAGGAAAGGCAAGGACCCTGAGCCGGACTATGATACAGGCGAGTTTGTTGTATTCGCAGTCACTGATGTCGGCAAGAATGTCCTCTTATCAAAGATACACAGGAAAGCTATTGAGGGCATCGATATGGTCCTTTACGACAGCAGGGTTAAGAGGATGATACTTTTGCATTACTTGGATTTAACTGATAGGGGCGTGTCCTATTCCTCAGGCATAGTTTATAATATCCCTGAAGAAAGACATAACCTGTGGAAACTGAGATATGTTAGCAGGAAAAATCCTGAAGGCCTGAAAAGGATGGGTTTTCCAGAAGAGAGAATAATATATCTTAACCTGGGAGGCGACTGGTATTTACCGAGATTGTTCGAGCTTCCTCAGAAAGAGCCAGGAGAGCTGGACTCAATTATCGAGAACCATGTCGGCGAGAATGACCTGCTTCCTTGCTGGGAGATGAGTCTTCAATAACCGTTGGGCTATGTGGAGCTGAGCCTGGGTTAGAAGTTGACTGTTTTTTTCAAAGCAAAGTGAACATTTATCTGCCTGTAAAAATTATGCAATACCACTCATTTATTACCTATTTAAGCTTCTTTATTATATTATTTACAAAATCATCGTATCTTTTTTCGCCTGCAAACCATTTTATATCCTGGTTTGAAAATGTTTCAGCATTTTTTACCTCTTCCAGATGCTGTTTTAGTGCAATAACTATAACCTTTTTTTCATCTTTTGACAATTCCATAAATATCACCTCCTTAACAGATGATGAAATTGAATAAAAACATACCCTATTTTTTAAAAAAAACAATAAAACAAAAAAGCAAGGCCTATATTATCATCGTTGCGACTTTTTCATCCTTCTCTTCATCGTAGTCTGTCACAAGGGCCTCTGTCGTCAGCACCATAGACGCGATGGACGCGGCGTTCTGAAGAGCGCTCCTAACGACCTTTGTCGGGTCGATGACTCCAGCTTTGGCCAGGTCCTCGAACCTGTCTGTCTTTGCATTGTATCCGAAGCTTTCATCCTTGCTGGACTTGAGCCTTGAGACGACCTCAGCGCCCTCTTTGCCTGCGTTTGCCGAGATCTGGCGCACAGGCTCCTCAAGGACCCTCTTGACGATGTTCAGACCAATCATCTGGTCATCCTCAAGCTTGAGAGTGTCGAGCACCTTTACCGCCCTGTAGAGCGTGACCCCGCCACCTGCGACGACGCCCTCTTCAACAGCTGCTTTCGTAGCATTGAGCGCATCATCTATCCTCATCTTCTTCTCCTTCATCTCTGTCTCTGTTGCTGCACCTACCTTGATCACTGCGACGCCACCGCTGAGCTTGGCAAGCCTCTTTCTCAGGTCCTCCTTCTTGAAGTCAGAATCCGTCGCCTTTATCTGGGACTCTATCATGCTTATCCTTGCCCTGAGCTTTTTGGCCTCTCCTTTGCCCTCGACTATGGTCGTTTTTTCCTCGTCGACAGTGACCCTTCTTGCGCTTCCGAGCCACTCTGAGACAAAGTTTTCCAGCTTCATGCCCTTGTCCTCGTTGACGACCATGCCTCCTGTAAGCAGCGCGATGTCCTCAAGCATATCTTTCTGGTCATCGCCAAAGCCAGGTGCCTTTACAGCGCAGACCTTCAGCGAGCCCCTTATGATGTTCAGTATTAAGGCTGCCTGTGCCTCTCCCTCAACATCCTCTGCGATGATAATCAGCGGCCTTCCCTCGGATGCCGCTTTCTCAAGCACAGGGACGATCTGTTTCATGTTGCCTATCTTCTTGTTTGCTAACAGTATATAGGGGTTCTCGAACTCGCATACCATCTTCTCATGGTCTGTTGCCATGTATGGCGACAGGAAGCCGCGGTCAAACTGCATACCCTCGACGACGCCGAGGCTGGTCTCCATGCTCTTTGCCTCCTCTACTGTGATGACTCCGTTGTTTCCTACCTTTTCCATCGCCTCTGATATGAGTTTTCCTATGACCTCATCATTGTTCGCTGATATTGTTGCGACCTGCCTTATCTTCTCCTTGTCCCTGACCTCAGAGCTTGCCTTCCTGATATGCTCGACCACTTTTGCCGTGGCCTTATGGATCCCTCTCTGGACGTCCATGGGATTTGCCCCGCTTGTTATATGTTTCAGGCCTTCCCTTATCATCGACTGGCCAAGAAGGACCGCTGTCGTTGTCCCGTCACCAGCATTGTCCTGAGTCTTTGATGCGATCTCTTTTATCAGCTTGGCGCCCATGTTCTCGAACTTGTCGCTTAGCTCTATCTCCTTTGCTATAGTGACGCCATCGCATGTCACTACAGGCTTTGTCGCCTTGTCAAGCACCACGTTCCGGCCTTTCGGGCCGAGCGTTATCTTGACAGTGTCTGCAACCTTGTCCACTCCATTGAGCAGTGCCTGTCTTGCATTCTCGCTGAATGTAATCTTTTTTGAACTCATAACATACCACCTCACTCGATCTTTGCCAGAATATCCTTGTATTCAAGGATAATGTATTTTTC
Source organism: uncultured Methanosarcinales archaeon (assembly GCA_964590935.1). GTDB lineage: Archaea > Nanobdellota > Nanobdellia > Woesearchaeales > DSVV01 > CAYXZQ01. The sequence goes on along the minus strand of CAZPXC010000001.1, from coordinate 7,881 downwards.
GTCCCCAAACTCGAAATCGTCAGAACTGTAGCCTCCGTAAAGTATCCTGTCCCCCTTCTTGAGCGGGAGGCTCTTGCCGTCCTTGGTCGTGCCTACAGCCACAACATCGCCTTCCTTCTTCTCCTCCTTTGCTGAATCTGGGATATAGATTCCACCTTTTGTCTTTTCCTCGCTCTTGACCGGTCTTATGAGCACCCTTTCACCTATCGGTTTAATCTGCATTCTTTCCACCTCCAGATACAGTTATAGACAATCCTTGTCGACTTAAAATCAACAGTGAAATCTGGGAATTATAATTCATATTTAAGCTTTTTGAATATAAGGCCATGTAGAAATCCTTGCCATTTATGGCCAGCGAGTGCTTGCCTGTATCGTAAGACAACACAGCTCCAGGACGATTCTGGCATGAAATGCCATTGATTCGTCCGTGACGAGCGAAAGGAGTTCTACATGGCCGAATATAATTATTCCACCTGTTTCAGACAGGTGGTCCAACCTAATGGAATGATTATGGTCTGAGAAAACCGATACCACCAGCCACAGACTAGTGGTGTCGGTTTTCGATTGGCACTAAAATATAGGTAATTTTAAATATCCAATCATCTTTTTGGAAAGGATGAACCTCATGCTATTGTCTGCGATACTGGCATGGTCGGTCTTCTGGCTTGGCTATGCGATCTACTCGTACAATGCGGAAAGCTTCTATTACAGATACAGGAAAAGATGCACAAAGAAAGAGAAGCCACTCCTTTTTCACACAGAAATCTTTGTCTCTCTTTTCTGGTCCTTTCTTGGTTATCTGGTGCTGTTCGTTTTTTTCACCCAGAACATATAGCCGCTCTAGACAATACCATACTTTTTTATCGCATCCTTAAGCTCCCTGTGGGTTTTCATGTATGTTCTCAGCGGAATGCCCTTCAGGACGCCATCAACAGCCTGCCTTATCGCCATCGCCCCGTATCTTGTCCCTTTCGGGTGCCAGTGACAGCCTCCGCCGAACTGCATAACAATATTCGTGCCCATGTATCTTACAAGCTTTGGCACTGATCCCGGGTGGAGCCCGCCTGACGCGACCGCAAGCACAGGCCTGATATTATACCATTTCTGCTCGAGTATATGACCCCCTGGTGTGATGAAATCTTTCTCTATCTCATCCTCTATTTCGAGCGTATCGTTCTTTGATTCAGCCATCTTGCCGACAAATGCTGTCCCGATGTGGATCTGGTCCACTCCTATAAGGCGGGCGCATTTTGCAATAGCGAGCATCGATATGCCATGCCTCTCATTCCTTGTGACAGCAGCGTGGCCTGCCCTGTGAGCGTGTATCACCTGGGGCACATGCTTCCTTACAGTCTGCAGCCCGGAAAAGCCGCTTGTCAGTATGTCGACCATGACATACTCACCGCCCCTGCTCTTCACATGCCTTGCTCTCTTGAGCATCTCAAGGCTCTCTGCAGTGATATTCGGCATGTAGATCTTCTTTTCCCCTGTCTCTTTTTCAGCCCTGTCCCTCATCTTAAGTGTCTCATTGATCCTTTTGTTGAACCGGTTGAAGGACATACTGCTCAGGTTCTCGTCATCCTTTACGATGTCAAGACCGCCCATCCATGCCTCGTAGGCGACTTTTGCATGCTGCTTTTCATCCAGGCCTACCTTTGGCTTGATTATGGTGCCGAGCAGGGGCCTTTTCCTAACCCCAGTGAGCTTTCTAATGCCACTGATGCCATGTCTTGGCCCTTTGAAACTGTCAACAAGCCCTTTCGGGAAGTGTATGTCCAGCAGCCTGATATTTGCCACGTCCTTCATGCCGAAGATGTTTCCGGCGATGCTTGACAGGATCTGCGGCATATTTCCCTGCTCAAAAAGCTCCTTGTTGTATGCGATCCTGACATTCCTGTTTTTCCTGTTGAGCCTGTATATCGAGGGCTTAAGTTTTTTGACGATGCTGCTGCTCAGTGTGCTTATCCCTGTCCATGTTCCTATCGAGCTCTCTGCGGCAACATGGTTTGCTGCTTTCTCAAAGCTAATGCCCTTTCCCGGCTCAAGATAATACTCAGCTATGAGATCGTCCCTTGTCGGTCTGTACTTAAGGTCGGTGTAGGTTTTTATGATCATTTTATTTTTTCAGGAATCTACTAGTATATATTTGTTTTGAAAGTCTAAAATAGGATTATTAAGTATTCTATATTGGTTTTTTCTTTAAGGTGCAGCAGAAATTTTTCCATCCACTGGTTGCAAGCCCGCTTAAACACGGCACTGATGGTGCCTGCGGGCTTGCGCCAATGGAAAAATTTCTATTGGAGTAGCCCTTCGGGCTGGTATCTTGCACTTGAAAGAAAGGCTGCACTTGCAAGAAAAAATCCAGCCATGGCGAGATGGAGCCGACCGTGTGTATGAAAATGATTTATCATTTTCAACATGCCAAGAATCTCCGATTCTTGAGCATTCCCACACTTTAGTGTGGGGTTATGGTCAGCGGAATAGGGCATTTTCCGAAGGAAAATGACCGTCGAAGCCATGGGTGGCTGGATTTTTTCAGATGATTGTCAGTTGAGAATTTTACTAAACAGAAAGCAAAAAAATTTAAATAAAAGGCATCACAGTTATCCCATAATGCCCAGAAAGAAGAGCGCAAAGGAACTTATAGAGACTGCTGAGCATAATATCCTTAAGCACCGCAAGAAACAGCAGGTTATGCTGGTCTACAAGCTTGACAGGTTTGTTTACTGGGTATCGCTTGTGCTGCTGGCGCTTTTCAACCTGGTCGCATGCTTTTTCCTGATACCTTTCCTTATGTTCTTTACAGGCTTTTACCTGTTCCTCATGGTGGCGCTTTTCGGTTTTGTGTTCGGGTTCCTGTTTAACATGCTCATCATGGGCATCGAGCACCTTGAGAACAAGCATCATCTCATCGCTGGCATGTTCATACCGCTTCTTGCGGTCCTGGACATAACCCTGATACTTCGCATAGTGGACAGCATCAACAGGATACTTATCCATAAGGTAGAATATAACCCTGGAGAGATAGTGATCATCTTTGTGTTTTCTTTCGTGCTCCCTTACCTTTTTTCGGTCGTGACGCACCGGAACGTGCTTGTGAGGCCGCATAGATAACCGGAAGGGCTATTGTTACGTCGCATATGACATCCACAAAATTAGCATCCGGAGACATCTTGCCCCATGATATGCCCTCGCGAAGCTCTGCCCCGCTTGAGCCGCCGGGCTCAGGCCTGTCCATCGTTATCTGTATGCCGTAATCAGCTCCCTTCGGGCTTAACTGCATTGCCTGCTGTATGTAATTTTTTGGGACGCCGCCTCCAAGGTAGATGACGCCGGCCTTCTTGCAGTCCCAGGCTATTGACATCATCTGTTTCATGTCTTCAAATGTCCCAATCTTTGATCTTTTGCCCTGTGCAAGGTGTCCCCACATCATAAGCCCTATGCCTGAATCAGCTATTGCAGGGCAGAACAATGGGATTTTCTTTTCATAGCATACCTTTAATATCGACTTCTTGTTTTTAGGCACAAGGCTTCCCAGCTTCCAGAGAAAACCGCTTATATCGCTTTCATCTGCAAGAGCATCAAAGTGCTTTTCGAAAAACCCTTCCATTGCCTCATATACCTCGTTTGGCATGAACGAGTCATAAATACGGTCGATATGCTGCTTTCTCAGCTTTTTGTCGTCGATGGTCGCCTGGCCCTGGTAATGGTGATGGCCAAGGGCCTCGACAAGGTCATGGGTCAGGTTTGCGCCTGTTGTCACGAGGACATCAGCATAACCCCTGGCCAGCATGTCGATAATGATGTTCTTCATCCCGCCGGGCACGAGGGCGCCTGCAATCCCAAGAAATACTGTGCACTGCCTGTCTTCTCTCATGGTGTTGAGGATCCGGCTTGCTCTTGCTATCCTGCCTGCACCGAAGACACCGCTGCCCTCCATCTGCCTGACAAGGCCGCTGACAGGCATATCCTCCACTATATCCATCTGCTTGACTTTCTTCATCGTTATGCATGGAAAAATACTGTACTATTTAAATTAGACTGTCGTCAGAACACAGAAAGATTCATCCTGCCGCGCTTACGTTCTCCACCCTGCTGGAGTGCTCCACCTTAAAGACCCTGATGACATTGTCGACAAAGCTCTCTATCTTGGATTCGTGGCTCACGATTATTATCTGGCTGACATTGAGCTGCTCGAGGACATCCCTTACCTTGTCGAGCTGCTCGTTTGAAAACCCGTCTGTTGGCTCGTCGAGTATGATAATATCCCTCGTCTTTATGTGCGAGATGTAGTCGTTTATGACCTTGTTTAAGGCCAGGCGGTATGCGAGCGCTACAGAGGTCTTTTCCCCGCCTGAAAGGCTCTCAAGCTCGGTCTCATAGCCGTTCTGCTCGATCACCGGGCTGAACTCATCGTCGAGCCTTATGGATATGCTCTCATCAGCTATCAGCGTGTTGAACCAGTCGACAAAGCTCTCGTTGAACTCGCTGTACAGCCTGGACATGATATGCTTTTCTGTCACGACCATGAGATTGATGAAGTATTCCTCGAGCCAGTGCTGCAGCTCTGTAATCTTCCTTATCCTGCTCTTCTCTTCAAGCTTCTTCTTTATCTCATCCTCAAGCTGCAGGGCATCGCTGTTGACTGCCTCGATCTTGTTCTCCAGCCCGATGCACTCCCTATCTATCCTCTTATCAGCCTCAAGCAGCTCATCAAGCTCTTTTTTGACCCTGGCATATTGCTCTTCAATATCCTTTAGATCGTCCAGCTTCATGCCAAGGCTCTTTTTTTCCATGTTTATTTTGCCGACCTGCTTTTTTATCTGGTCCTGCTGTTTTTCGGTGGAATCTGCAGCCTCAGCCATGTCCTGGAGCCTCCTGAAGCTTGAATTTATGAGCAGTGCCCTTTTTTCCTCAGCCCGGCTCTTTTGCAGCTCCTCTTTGAGTTCTAATATGCTCTTGCCGAGCCCTTTCTGCTTTTCAAGATGCCCTGCATACTTCCTGTCGACATCGAGCATCTTCTTATGCTCTGACGCTGCTATGTCTTTCTTGTGGCTCTCTGTCACATCCTGCTTGCACACAGGGCAGTGCTTCATGCCTGTTACTTTTTCCAGCAGTTCGCTGGACGCACTTTTTATAGCTTTATACTCCCCAAGTATCGAATTTATAGTGTTAAGCTCCTTTTCCCTGCCAGCGATATCCTTCTCCAGCAGGGCAATGTCCTCTGCTGTCTTTTTTATGTCTATCTCATGCGCTGGCAGCTCTTTTTTGAGCGCCTGGATCTGTGCCCTTGTCTTTTCAAGCTGCAGGGAATTGGCCTTTCTCTGTTCAAGCCTGCTGCTCAGGTCAGCCTCGCAGACAGCAAGGCGCTTTTTAAGCTCACTAAGCTCGCTTATCCTTGACTCATATTTCATTGCAGTCTTCTTTTTCTCATCCAGCTTTTTTTTGATTTTTTCATCATCTGGAATCAGCTTTGACAGCTTCCTGATGAGCCTGGCAAGCTCACGGTCCTTCTCCTTTTTCTGCCTCTGTTTTTCCTCAAGGTCGTAGATCCTGCCTGTATATTCTTTTATCCTGTCTTTTAATGCCCTTATGTATACGACGCAGTTCTCCCTTATCCGCTTGTACCTGTCTATGCCGAAAACCTTCCTGAGGGTATTGAGCCTGGCATCGCTGTCCTCGAAAAGGATGCTCTTCATCTCTTCCTGCGGTGTGTAGACAGTATACCTGTAGATTATGTCCCTGTGCTTGGTGAGAAGATCTCTTGGATAGCCGAGCAGGTCAATCACCCTGGACTTAAGCTCCACAGCGGTTGCATCTGTCCTTATCCCGTCTATCATTATAAAGCCCGACTCTTGCTTGATCTCGTCCCTGCTCTTCTTCAGGTTTCTCCTTATGATGACCTCTTTTTTATCGATCTCAAGCCTGAGCTCGACGCTTCCCTCGCCGGCGCCTTTCCTGAGCAGGGTCGAACCTGACAGATAAGGCTTCCTCACGCCGAACAATGCGAATTCTACAGCGAGAAGTATGGTTGATTTCCCGGATCCTATATCACCGCTCAGAAGAACAGGCCCCTCTGGAAAATCAATTCTCTGGCTGGTATATGACCTGATGTTGCGGAGCTTTATCGATTTTATCTGCATAATCTGTCGGGATGGGATTGTTATATATATTGTTATCTTTTATTCGTTGGATTAGAGAAATATTTTTAAATCACAGTCACTCGTTTTTACATATGCCCCTGTTCAGTAAGACAGCAGAAGACTATATCAAGCAGTCAATCAGGATTGCGCAGATGGCTGTGAAATACCTTGACAAGGGGGAGCATGGCCGGGTAATAAAATTTCTCGAGCTCCTTGCAAAGATTGATAAAAAAGCCTACCAGAAGATTCTCACTGAGACCCGGAGCAGGGAATTGATGGAGCAATGTCTTTTGATGAGGTCATTGGCCCGGCAGGCAATTAAGGAATCAGCGGATGGCATGAACCATGAGAAGCTCAAGGAGATCATAGAGATGATTATTAGGGCAGGTGGGCATTACCTGAATTCTGAAGAGAGGTTTGCCGGGTTTGTTTTAAGAGAGGGGAGGACTGGTATTGACGGTCAGGCAAGGATGGTCAGCGACCTTGTAGAGGGTATTACATGGGCCGAAGCCATGGTTATTATTGTGGTAAGCTTTTTTTATGGCCTGGATGTGGTCATTGGTGGAAGCTCTCTTAGGAACAACAAAATTGGGGGTGACCTGGATCTCGGGTTTAGACCTTCGTCAGGACATCTGACAATGGCTGATCTCAAGTATGTGAGTCAGTTTTCCAGGCCGTCTTTTATCGGTTCAGGACAGAAAGATAAACTGGACAGATGCGTTGAAAATCTGGTGAATATACTTAAAAAAGGCGCTCAGCCGCATAAGCTTGCCTTCTCAGAGAAGATAAAGCCCGCAATCAACCGGATCAACAGATTTGCCTTCAAATGGTACCAGCGACGCTTTGGGCGTCCGCTACTCAGAGAGAGTTTCATCTATGACGGGTACAAGACCTCTCAGCCAGGAGGCATCAGAGAGATATCTGATGTTAGGGAATTCTTTACAAGGAAGGGTTTCCGGAGGGAGCTTCATTCCTCTCTTGACAAGAACGGCAGGCCGTTCGGGCCCAGCGGGTACCTTATGCTAAAGCATGATGGCTCTTTTGTATTGGCCACCCCAAAATACACAAAAGGTTTTGCAGGAGAACACGTTTTCTGGAAGCATTAGGGTGCGGAGCATCCGCCAAAGATGTGCACATACCTGTTATTCGTAAACATCCCGTCCAGGGATGTGATAACAATGTCCTTCTTCCCTTTTTTGAGAACAGAATCAAGCAGTGGCTCATAATGATCCCTCAGGATATAGTCATTGAACCTTGGGTCATTTTTTCTGAGGTTCTGCTCAAGTGAATGCTCTGGCAGGGAATCGATAAAACTGTCACCCGTGCCTCCATGTTTAAATAGAGTATCAAGAGTTGCGCTGTATTTCTGCCCGAACTGTTTTTCAAGATAATCCATCCTTATTTCCAGGACGAAACGCTTTCCCATGTCAGGGATTCTCTGGCTGATGTCCTTTACAGAATATGTCATCCTTGACACGTCAATGCCGGTCCCATCCACATAGGCAGAGACAGGCTCCATGCCAAAAAGAGGAAGATTCCTGAAATAATGCGCAACCCTTTCTTTTTCATACGGCTTGAGGCCGATGCAGGTCAATTTGCCGTTTAAAGTGCTTTCCTCTATTCTTACATACTCAATCCCATTTTCTGAGAGCCTTGATATTATGTTATCAAGAGAATCCTTATCAGTTTCCTCAAGTACAATAGTTGTAAAAAGGGAATCTATCCAGTCTCTTGTTCC